>NZ_LT629737.1:3000000-3300000 GCF_900104765.1 Gillisia sp. Hel1_33_143 | reverse complement strand
GTATATCCCTACTTTTTATTTTTTGCTTTAAAACCGATAGATAATCGGTGCCTAAGTGAATACAGTTAAATGAAATTTAAAATAGAACTGATGAATACAATTTATAGGAATCTAAATATTATAGTTGTTTTGGCAATTATTCTTACAAGTTGTACAAAAGAGGAGGTGCAGATACAGCCGGAGCAGCAATTAAATAAAGGCTCCATATCCTTCGGAAGTATTTTGAGTAATCTTCGAAACAGCGAAAATTCTAAATTAATAGATATTTCTCAATTAGAAATTCCAGATTGTAAACCAAATAGGCCTTTGATTATGAGAGTAGCCTTAAAAGACAGCAAAGGTTCCTGGGTACATTTAAAAAATAGTGAAGACCACTTTATAGATATAAAGATTAAACAAGCTGGAGTAGATACTAATAATGATGGGGAATTGGATTCTTGGTTTGCTCAAGAATCAGATCAAATAGAACTTTCTGTAGATACATATACCTTAGAGTATTTTGCGGTTTTAGATAAAAGTGGAGTAGATGCGCAAGTATTATATCTCACACCTAGAAAAAGCGAAAATTACGGCGCATTTGCATTTCAAAATTTTGTAAAAGAATCGCTTCCGTTAGATATTCCCATAAGGGAAGGAGTAAAGCATTATGTTCCGGTAGAAGTTCTATGTTATAACAGGCGTTTTGCTGAGGAATTTGGATATTCTTCAAATTCTAATCAATGAAAAACATATAGGTCTTAGAAGGACTATCAAAGATTTTATTAACCATTCTATTTTATATTAACTAATACTAAACCATTATGAAAAATTACAAAGTTTATTTAATGACCATTGCAGCATTTGCAATGTTGTTTACATCCTGTAGTAAGGATGAGAGTAGTGCAGATACTCCCGGTGAGAACTTAGAGCAAGTAAGTCTAACATTTGGAGCAATGCTTCAAGATTTCAATAAATCTGTACAGAAACAAGAACAAAGTTTAAGTGATGTTCCGGAATGTTCTGATGCCGCTCCTGCAAAAATTAGAGTTGGAATCATGAATTCTACAACTATGTCCTGGGTTTCTGGAGGATATATTGATGTACCAGTTATGGACAACGGTGATGGAGGTTGGATGACTCAAGAATCTGCCTTACTAACTTTAGATGCCGGCATGTACTCTTTAGAGTATTTTGCAGTACTGGATAGCGGAGATAATGTTATTTATATAGCACCTCGTATGGATGATAACTATGGTCCTGCGATGTTCCAAAATTTTGTAGCAGCCGCTTTACCAATTTCCATTGACCTTAGAAATGGAGTTAAAAAATATGTAGACGTAGAAGTGTTGTGTTATGATGAAAGATTTGCTGATGAATATGGGTATCTATTTTTTGATTTTGATACTGTAAGAGCTATCTATCTTTGTGTATTCGGAAATTATTGCGATGAAACAGGTCGTCATTATCCTGCAAAATTTAGATTAGATGTTTGGAATTACAGCGGAAATACTGAAGATCCAAAAGGTACTCCTTTGTTTAACGAAGAAGATCCATACGTAAATGTGACTGGTACTTATGATAATGACGATTATTATGCAGAACCATTATGTGTAGCTTTACCAGATCGTCAAAATGTAAATGATATGTATTATGCTGAATTATATTTAGTAGAATCTGAAGGTAATCCAGGAAGTGCAGAACCAATTAGAATGGGAGTTTTCTCTCAAGAAGATGTAGAAACCTTATTTTACACAGATGAAGGTGGAGTTGATAGAACTAAATATTATCACTTCAGAGAAGGAAGCTGTGGACTTCAGGATGATTCAGATCCATGTCTTTTCTCAAGACCAACAAGTTATTTGAATGATTTTGATGATACTGCGAGCTCTCAGGATAATAATGATTTCTTAGACAATAGTAGTGTGGAAACCGGTACCAATTATGATTACCGTTCTACATTAGGATGGGTGCCAGGTTCATCTCCAGATGCAGCAGCACCGCTTTGGGATGAAGGAGCTTATACCTTCACTACCAATCCATATTTTGTTCACAACCATTGGGTAAATGAAACTCATGATGGCAATATGTTTATATTGAACGGATCTACAGAAGAAGGTGTAGATGCATATTTTGTAACTACATTTGCAGATGTTTGTCCAAACTCAGATTATTACGTAACGTTTGAAGTTAGAAATGTTTATAATGGCGCGAGTCCTAGTAATGATATTGTACTAGCTGCTAGTGTAGATGGGGTTGATCTTGATGATCCAGCAGATATTATTACTGTAACTTATTCTGATGGATGGGTTAAAGTAGGATTAAAAGTAAAAGCAGATGCCAGTGGATCTTTAGTGTTATCTCTAATTGATGGTAATACAGAGCCAAGCGGTAATGATTTTGCTTTAGATAACATTCATATCTCAAATGATCCTTCAATTATGACAGGACTTGATATTTCTGTTATTCAAGATTAAAAATCGTAGTATATCATAAAAAAAAGAGGGCCAATTTGGTCCTCTTTTATTTTTAAATTTTTTGAAGTTAAAATCCCACAGCAGTATCATCACCTCGTTTATCTGCACCACCTTCCAACTTTCCATTTGGCATTTTTAAGATACCATCTACTTTACCTATAATTCTGGCATCTCTCTCATTTATATTGTATCCTTTACTTTGGAGTTCTAGCAGGATGTCCTTGTTAAAAGCTTTAGGCTCGAACATAATCTCATCTGGTAACCATTGATGGTGAAATCTTGGAGCATTAACTGCTTCCTGCATTGTCATTCCAAAATCATGCACGTTAAGAATTGTTTGCAGTACGGAGGTAATAATGGTAGAGCCTCCTGGAGTTCCCACGCTCATCCAGAATTTTCCGTCTTTTTCAACAATTGTGGGGGTCATAGAACTTAACATTGTTTTCTGCGGTTCAATCGCATTGGCATCTGCCCCAATTAATCCAAACATATTTGGCACACCAGGCTTCACACTAAAATCATCCATTTCATTATTAAGGAAAAATCCTAATTCTTCAGAATAAAGTTTAGAGCCAAACGCTCCGTTAAGTGTAGTGGTAACAGCAATGGCATTACCGTATTGGTCTACAATAGAATAATGAGTAGTTTCATTGCTTTCATATCCAGATATTTCGCCATGTTCTAATTCTGAAGAAGGAGTTGCTTTTTCAAAAGAGAAAGTATTCATTCTATTCAATAAATACTTATTTCCGGTTATAATGTCTAAAGGAACATCGTAGAAATCTGGATCACCTAAATAATAACTTCTATCTGCATAAGCTCTTCTTTCTGCTTCGGTTATAACTTGAATTGTTTGAAGCTGATTATGTCCAAATTTTTCTAGCGGATATGGTTCTATCATCTTCATGATCTGAGCTAGGGCAACACCTCCACTAGAAGGCGGTGCCATCGAGATCACTTTTAGACCTTTATAGTTAAAGGTAACAGGAGTTCTCCATTTAGCTTTATACGCTAATAGATCCTCTAATGTTATAATTCCACCATGATCTTTAATCAGCTGTACCAATTTTTGTCCAGTTTCACCACCATAAAACTCAGATCTCCCATTCTCGGAAATTCTCTGTAATGTATTGGCGAGCGCTATATTCTTTATAGTATCTCCTGCTTTTATTATTTTTGAATATAAAATAGTTTTATTATTAACTGTTTTAAATTTGGGCAGATACTCGTTGAAGCTAGCAGCTTGTTTTTGGGTCACAACATATCCTTCTCTTGCAAGCGAAATTACTGGAGCAAGCAATTTAGAAATTGGTAAGGATCCTAACTTCTCATGAGCTGCGAAAATCCCTGCAATATTTCCGGGAACTCCAACAGCGAGAGCTCCTAATTGACTTTTCTCTGGGATTGCATTGCCATCCTTATTTAAATACATATTCTTGGAAGCAGCTAATGGGGCTTTTTCTCTAAAATCTAAACTTCCAATTTCTCCATTTGCTTTTCTATAAACCATAAAACCTCCACCACCTAAACTACCGGCAAATGGATAACTAACTGCCAATGCCATTTCTGTGACAACCATAGCATCAAAAGCATTTCCGCCTTGTTGCATAATATCTGACGCAATTTTAGAAGCTTCTTCTCGAGCGGAAACAACCATTGCCTTATCTGCAATAAGTCCTAATTCTTTAGAAGCACTTTTAAAATTTTCAGGGACTTTTGGAGATTTACAAGCAACAAATGAAGCTAGGAGTAAAAAAAGAAATGATCTTCTCATTTAATGAAGTTATAAGGTGATTATTTTTTGGGCAGCAAATTGTTCCAATTCTGGGAAGAATGTTCTAAACTCTATTTCAAAAAGTTCATAATAAAGTTTCAATTCTTTTACAGCAAGATCCATTCTAGATCTATTTTCTGTCCTTCTATTCATCTGGAAAAGTATTTTTCCAATTCCTTCTATACTGGCATAGCTTAATAGCCAATTATCCTCTATCATATATGGAAGAAAATTCTGAACTTTTTTGGGTAGATCAGACTTTCTGTTTGTAAGTAATTGATAAAAATTATTTACATAAACATCTAAAGGAATACCAGAGAAATCTTTCCAATTGGCTGCAAGATAATGATCATACAAAATGTCTATAATTACGGCGCTGTAATGGCTGTATTCTGGAAATAGTCTATGAACGCTTTGCTTTACAACAGGATGAGAATCTGTAAAACTATCTATAGCCCGGTGTAGAACTATGCCTTTTTGAATTTCTAACGGGTAAGTAAGATATTTTTTGCCTTTAATAGAGTCTGCAATAAAATTGCCGATCTTCAAATCATCATCTTCTCCTGAAAGATAAATATGTGCAAGATAGTTCATGCCGACAAGGTAGCAATTATAGTTTAATTTGTGTTAACTTTTGGGGTGTAGCGGGATAGGTTGGTATATTTGCGAAATCATAAAAACAGAAATTTAAAAGTATGAGTTTAATAAAATCAATATCAGGAATTCGTGGAACTATTGGAGGAAAGCCTTCAGAAAATCTAACTCCTATAGATGCTGTGAAATTTGCGGCGGCGTATGGAAGTTGGTTAAAAACAGAACATCCTAATCAGAAACTTAAGGTGGTAGTTGGTAGAGATGCAAGAATTTCAGGTTCTATGATCCAACAGTTGGTGATGAATACTTTAATAGGTCTTGGTATTAATGTAATAGATCTAGGACTTTCTACAACTCCTACAGTAGAAATTGCAGTCCCTTTAGAGAAGGCTAACGGAGGAATAATTTTAACAGCAAGTCACAATCCGAAACAATGGAATGCTTTAAAATTACTTAATAATAAAGGAGAGTTTTTAAGTGGAGATGATGGTGCTAAGATCTTAGAAATTGCAGACAACGAAGGTTTTGATTTTGCAGATGTGGATGATCTTGGTGAAGTTACCGTTATTGAAGATTACATAGATAGGCATATAGATCAAGTTCTTGATCTAAAATTAGTAAATGCAGATGCTGTTGCCAAAGCAAATTTAAAAGTTGTTGTAGATGCAGTTAATTCTACCGGTGGTATAGCAATACCAGCATTGTTGAGAAAAATGGGAGTTGAAGTTGTAGAGCTATATTGTGAGCCTAATGGTCATTTCCCTCATAATCCTGAACCGCTTAAAGAACATTTAGGAGATATTAGTAAACTGGTAGTAAAAGAAAAAGCAGATCTAGGTGTGGTGGTAGATCCAGATGTAGATAGACTTGCTTTTATAGATGAAAAAGGGGAGATGTTTGGTGAAGAATACACTTTAGTTGCTTGTGCAGATTATGTACTTAGCAAAACTCCTGGAGCTACAGTTAGTAATCTATCGTCTTCCAGAGCTTTAAGAGATCAAACTGAAAAACATGGACAAAAATATAATGCAAGTGCTGTTGGTGAGGTGAACGTTGTTCAACTTATGAAAGATACAAATGCTATTATTGGAGGAGAAGGTAATGGGGGTATTATTTATCCAGAATCTCATTACGGACGAGATAGTCTTGTGGGAGTAGCATTGTTTCTAACTTATTTTGCTGAGAAAAAAACTACCATGTCTGCTTTAAAAGAATCATATCCGGTTTATTTTATGAGTAAGAATAAAATTGAATTGACTCCAGGAATAGATGTAGATGCTATTTTAGAAACCGTAAAGAACAATCATAATTCAGAAGAGATCTCTACAGTAGATGGGGTGAAAATTGATTTTTCAGAAAATTGGGTTCATTTGAGAAAATCGAATACAGAACCAATTATTAGAATTTATACAGAAGCAAAAAGTCAGCAAAAAGCAGATGATCTTGCTCAAGAAATGATTGAAGAGATCAAGGCTATTATTGCCTAGTTTTATTTAGTCTCTTTTAAAAATTATGGCTTTATTTGGGATGGGAGTATTTCTATGCTTCCATCTCTTATGAGTCCATAAATAATATTCCGGTTCATTTCTAATCTGTTTTTCCAATTCTGTTAAGAAAGCATTGGTAATCATATAATCTGGCTCTTCCCGCGGTTCATAAGTGATAGGCTTAAAGGTAGCCTCATAAAAGCCTCTTTTCAATTTTACAACATGTAAATAAAGTACCACCATATCTGTAGTTTTGGCTAACTTTTCTGTTCCAATAAATACAGGAACCTGGTAACCTAAGAATTCTGTCCAGTACTTAGCTCTGGAAATTTTAGGAGATTGATCTGCAATCATCGCATACACACCTAATCTTCCTTTTTCTTGATTTTGTTCTATGGTGCGTGTTGCTTGAATGGTAGTAATAAGTTCGCCATCAAATCTTCCGCGAATATCCTTCACCATTTTGTCAAAATATTTATTCTTTATCTTCTTATATACTCCATAGCCTTTATAATCAAGACCATATAATTGTAATGCATTTACCCATTCATAACTGGCATAATGTCCACAGATAAGAACAATGCTTTTATTAGTTTTTAGGATCTTTTCAATCTCCTCTATATTTGTAAAGGTAAAGCGAGATTTTAGTTGCTTATTAGAGATAGAGATGCTCTTTATCATTTCCAGAAACATATCGCACATATGACGGTAGAATTTCTTTTTTATCTCCTTTATCTCAGATTCAGATTTTTCAGGAAAAACAAGACGTAAATTCTCACTTACAGTTTTAGATCTGTAACCAATAATGTGATACACGAGAAAGTAAATAAGATCTGAGATCTTATAGAATAGCCAGAACGGTGCAATAGAAATTAGCCATAAAAAAGGATAAACCAGCCAGAAAACTAAACCTTGCATCAATAAAAATTTCAGCAAATATATGGTATATTTGGCACTAAACACAGGAATGTATGGGAGATTTAAGTATAGTAACTATTGTAATAATAGCAGCAAACGTGCTTATATCATTTAAGGGTTTTAACGATTCTATCTTTTTTGAAAAGTATAAATTCAATATTGCAGATATTAATAGGGGTGCTAAATATCAAATCTTTACTTCAGGATTTTTGCATGTAGATACTTCACACTTATTCGTGAACATGCTAACGCTGTATTTCTTCGCCAACGTAGTTCAATTTTGGCTGGGACCAATTGGCTTTTTACTAGTCTACCTAGTGAGTTTGATCTTTGGAAACCTGCTAAGTTATTTCTTTCATAAGAATGAACCGGAGTATACTGCCGTAGGTGCTAGTGGTGCAGTTATGGGAGTGTTGTACTCTGCAATTTTATTGAGGCCGGATATGATGTTAGGACTGTTCTTTATTATACCAATCCCGGCTTACATCTTTGGAATTGGTTATTTGTTGTACACCCTTTATGGAATGAAGAAAAGATTAGGGAATATAGGTCATGATGCCCATTTTGGTGGTGCAATTGGCGGATATGTTATCACTTTAATTTTGGCACCTTATGTAATAGAGCAGCATCTATTGATGGTTTTTCTACTAGCAATTCCTATTGTAGTGTTATTTATTTTACAAAAATTAGGAAAGATCTAAGCTTGGTACTCTTATTGTAATATTTATTTAAAATCAGTAAAACTCAATCTTATGAAATCAATTTTAATTTTATTTGCAGCAATTAGCACGTTCGCATTGCAAGCTCAACAAATGCCAAGTCCCCCTATGGTAATGGTTACGGGAGAAGGATCTGTTATGGTTACTCCAGACCAGGTCACCATTAAATCTCGTATCGAGCATACAGGAGATGATGCACAACTGGTGAAGAAGCAAAATGATGAAGTGGTAGATAAGGTTATTAAATATCTAAAGTCTGAAGGAGTGAAAGAAAAGAACATTCAAACAGATTATGTGAATTTAAATAAGAATTACAATTATGATAGTAAGACGTATAGTTATGTTGCTAATCAGGCAATATCTATAAAGTTGGATGATCTGAAGAATTATGAAAAAATAATGAGCGGTCTGCTTAAAGCGGGCTTAAATAGAATCGATGGTGTGCAGTTCAAATCCTCAGAAATGGAGAAATATGAAGCTGAAGCTAGAAAATTAGCGGTATTAGATGCTAAAACGAAAGCTGAAGAATATGTAAAACCATTAGGGCAAACTATTGGGAAAGCTATTTCTATTAGTGAGATAGAAACTAATAATTTTCCCCCTATGTATAGAGCAAATGAAATGATGAAGGCAAGTGCAGATGGTGCTCAACAAGAAACTATCGCTCCAGGGGAGTTAGAAGTTACTGCTAAAGTAAATGTTGGGTTTCAACTAAACTAAAACCTGAAAAATCACTTATAAAAAAAACCGCAAGTTGATTCTTGCGGTTTTTTTATTCAAAATATTATAAGATTCTATTTTTCTAATAACTCTTTAATTTTCGCTTCTAACTCATCTCCTCTTAAGTTTCGGGCTACAATAACTCCATTTTCATCTAAGATAAATTGAGCAGGAATAGCTCTCACTCCGTAAAGTTGAGCAATAGGATCTTGCCAGAACTTTAGATTTGATACTTGGTTCCATGTTAATTTATCATCTGCTATAGCTTGTATCCATTTGTCTTTTTGATTTTCTCTATCTAAAGAAACTCCTAAAATATTAAATCCTTTGTCGTGGTATTTTTCATAGATACGTACAACATTTGGATTTTCTGCTCTACAAGGCTTACACCATGCTGCCCAAAAATCTATAAGTGTTACTTTACCTAAAGATTCATTTAAAGAGATCTCTTTGCCTTCTGGGTTGGGAGCTGTAAAGTCTGGAGCTTTGCTTCCAACTTCTACTGCATTTCTTTTATCTAAATTTTCTTTTAAGCTTTTGGCAATAGGAGTATTCTTAACGTCGTTAGAAAGTGACTCATAAAGTTCATTTACTTCCCCTACTTGAGCTCCAAGATTAGCCATATCTGTAAGCACAAGAACAGAAACAAACATGTTTGGGTTTTCTTGTACTAATTGCTTTTTAAAGGTCATGTCATTATCCTTTAGAGCACCTTCTTCTTTACCAAGATCTGCTAATTTTGCGGTGTCTCTAGAAGTTGTCATGATCTCACGCCCCTTCATTCTTAAATTCATTACTTTCTTATTAAGTTCTTTTAAGTGATCTAAATAAGAGAAGAACAATTTATTTTCTTTACCACCGGTAACTTCAGAGGTTTGAAGACTGTCTTTGTAAACTTTAAAATCGATGGTTTCATTTTCAGAAATGAAGATCACATTTCCATTGATACCTTCAATATTTAAAATACTAAGATTAGATTGGGTAACCTCAGGAAGGTCTATGGTAAAATTACCATCTTTTATGGCAGCCGAATCTTTTTTAACGGGTTGAAGGTTGGAATCTAGCTCAGAGATATAAACCATTTTTCCATCTTCAATATTGGTTGCATCTCCAGTAATAGAATACCCTTTTTTTTCATTATTACATGCTATAATACTTACAAGTAATATAAGCGATAAGAATTGTTTCATAAATTGATTTATTATTTTTGCAAAAGTACGTAACTAGCTTTGGATAACGATTGGTTCTTTATAAAAAATTGTTAATTTATAAGCTGTGAAGTAGCATGGATAAAAGAAATAGTAATTTTATCTTATATTACCAATTATGAAGAATCAGATACAGGACTTTCCTTTAGATATTAAAATTAGTTTCCATAAAATTATAGATCAATACAAGGATTTGATCCATAATGAGCATAGCAGTATCGCTAAAAGCTATATGGAAGATGTTTTGGATTATGTATCTTCTTTTCCCAAGCTTGTGGAAGGGTTGGATGATCCTGAAGATCTGAATAAATATAAGGATGCTATTAGAATTTTATTGGACGATCTTTTTCCAAATATTCTTACTAATAATGAGATTAAGGCGGCTTCTCTACCTTTCCATAACATCGTTTTTAATTCTACAAAAAGATTAAAAGGGATTCTTGCAAATGCGGGAGAAGATTTTGAACTTTCTATCAGAAATTTAGACGAAGATATGTTCTATGTATATGGATGTATCCTAATTCTAAATCATCATTATGGCTACACCATAGATTTTTCACGCCCTTTGTATTATGATATTCCTGATGCTAACGGAATTCTGAAGCATTATAAGATCGCCTTAAATGCAGATTTTATAGATATTACCCCTACAGAAACAGCTATAGATATTACAGAAGAAGATGTAGATCTTTTAATACAGAATATAGATGATATTGATCTGTGGCGAAAAATGTTCCCACCACTAAGCTGGATATTTAGAGGATTTACAATTACAAATCTAATAGATGTTACGGTAGATGACGCAATTTCAGAACTTAAAACCACACTTTTACATCCTGAAACTTCAGACCAAGAAGAATTATTAAAATTCAAAGAGATCTTTCAATCTATCTATAAAGTTTCAGATCTAAGGGTAGGCTTTACTGTTTTCAATAAAAGAGAGATGGTATTTGAGCGTATGAATACCAAAAATGCTCACAGTTTTATTTTGCATGATAAGTTGGTGAACGATTGCACTACTGGAATCTGCTCTACATCATTTCAAAGGTTAATTGAAGATCAGACCTATTTTACCATTGCTAATATTGATGAATATTCAAAGCTAAATGATAATAATCTACTCGTTCAAAATTTAAAGGCTAATGATGTAAAGAGTTGTATTCTTGCTCCAATTGCCAATGACAAAGAATTGTTAGGGATTCTTGAACTGGTATCATATCGAAAAAATGAACTTAATAGTATAAATGCCATTAAATTGGATGATGTCTTGCCGTACATTGTTACTGCGGTAGAAAGAAATAGGAATGAGTTCGAAAATAGAATAAAAGCGGTCATTCAAAGTGAGTGTACTTCTATTCATCCTAGTGTACTCTGGATATTCGAAAAAGAAGCCAAACATTTTATTAATGATCTAGATGAAGATGGTCTTGCCTCTTTCAAAGATATCGCCTTTAAAGATATATATCCTCTTTACGGACAAATTGATATTGTAGGCTCTTCTGAAGCGCGAAATGTAGCTATTCAGAAAGACCTTTTACATCAACTAGAGCTTATAGATACCATTATAAACAAGGCCTACGAAATTGAAGAATTACCAATTTACGATCAGGTGAGATTTAGAATTAAGGAGTTTGAAGATGATCTTCATGAAAATTTAAATGCTTCTAGTGAGCAAAAAGTTTTCAATTTATTACAAAGAGAGGTTAATCCTCTTATGGAGCATCTAACTAATCAATCTGAAGAATTAACAGCATTGGTAGATGAGTATCAAGATCAACTTAATCCGGAAACTGGAGTAGTTTACAATCATCGTAAAAAATATGATGAAACGGTACAACGCATTAATAGAACGATGGCTCGTTTTCTAGATAAGAGTCAGATAGAAGCTCAAAAGATCTATCCACACTATTTTGAGAGATATAAAACAGATGGAGTAGATCATAACATGTATATAGGACCTTCTTTGGCTTTTAATAAGCCCTACAACAAGGTTTATCTATATAATTTACGATTGTGGCAATTGAGTACTATGGTAGAAATGGAGAATAGATTCTATCAACTACAAAAAAGTACTCCTATGAAATTGGAGGCGGCTTCTATGATCTTAGTTTTTAATAGCACCTTGTCTATTAGGTATAGAATGGATGAAAAGAAATTTGATGTAGATGGTACTTATAATGCCAGGTACGAAATTATTAAAAAGCGAATTGACAAAGCTTACATTAAGAATACCGAAGAGCGTATTACACAGAAAGGTAAAATTGCTATAATTTATTCTCAAAGTAGCGATGAAAGAGAATATTTAAGATATATAAAGTATTTACAGACTAAGGATTATCTGGGTGATAATGTAGAGTTGCTAGAACTGGAAGATGTGCAAGGAGTAATTGGATTAAAGGCTATCAGGGTAAATATTTTATATCACCCTGATGAAACCTCTACAGATAAGTCTATAACTTATGAAGATCTTGTTGATTATTTAAGTAAATAAAAAGCAATTACAAAGCTAATTACAGAACATATCATACCCACCATAAATACCGTATAGGTAAGTCTTAGTAGCATATATTTTCTATGTAAAACCTTACCTAAAAGGTGTAAGTCTAACATTAAAGATTCATATACATAATCTTTATCTTTTATGATCTCGTTAAGGCCCCATTTAAATTGATCAAATGGCATTTTGTGAAAATTTCCGAAGAATAAGAGGTTGATTTTTCTTGTTTCTACCTGTTCTCGTGTAAATTCTCCGGTAGTTACATTAGGCCTTGTAGACATAATTGACAGGATTATAGATGCCACACTAAAAACTACAAGAACCAAAGTGGGAATTAATAAGTGTCTATTGGATACAGCATCTAATTTGGGAATGAGATTAGAAAGTGCCAATGAGATGATAATGGCGTTTACAGAAAGCAAAATGTTTGCTTTAGTATCTGCAATATCACTTAGTTTAATATGGTTTCTAAGTGTAATTCTAAATAAACTCTGTATACTACGCTCAGGATTATTATTCTTATACTCGGCCTTTAGCTTTGCTTTTGTATCTTCTTTCTTATTTTTTTTATGTTGTTTATTTTGAGCTTCTAAAATTTCTAACAAGTTGCTTTCTTTTTCAGGTTGCCATTTCCTAAGAGCATAGTTGGTATAGTACTTATGTTTTTCAGTAAATACTTTTATATTTTCCTGTCTCCATTCTTTTTCAGAAAAATTATCAATGTTCAAAAGCTTAAGTTCTTGTCTTAGAAGTTCGCTAGTCTCTCCAAAATATTCTTTAGCAAAATGTGAAGAGTCGGCATCTCTAATGATCTCCTGAATCTCTGTTTTAGGAGTATAATTCATCTGAGTTGCTTCTATGCAGCTAACTACCATTTTGATTAATTCCGTATCTGCATTATGTTCTTTTAAAAAGTCTTCAGCAATCTTAATGCTCTCCATTTCATGACCTTCATAGGTTACAGTATATCCGGTGTCATGAAGCCAAGCAGCAAGCATTAGCGCTTCTGCCTCTTTAACATTAATTTCAGAATTCTCAATTAATTCTTTAGTACTTTTAGCCACTCGCTGCGTGTGGTTGTAGTTGTGATATATAAAGGTGTTTGGTAAATTTTCTTTGAATAATTCAAAGGTAAATTTCTCGGCATTTTTAATTAAATCTGTCATCAAATTTCTATTAAGATCAAGCCAAATTAGAAAAAAAAAACGTCTCTTCGATTTCTATGAAAAAAAATAACATAATTCTAACTATCCTTGGATTATTCTTAATCTTAAGTTGTTCAACATACGCTCCCAAATATAGAACTGGAGAGCCTTCAAGCAATTTTGAATATCCATTAAATAAGAAAATAGAGAAAACCTTTTATTTAGTGGGAGATGCTGGTTATTCGCCGCCTGGAGGCTCTTCTGCCGCGCTTTTGGCTTTTAAAAGTTATATAAATTCTGTAAATAGTACAGATAATTACGCTATTTTTTTAGGGGATAATATTTATCCTGTTGGAATGCCTTCTAAGAATAATCCCTCTAGAGAACAATCTGAATATAGATTGGATGCACAGCTGGATGCTTTAGAAAGTTACGATGGAAATGTAATCTTTATCCCTGGAAATCATGATTGGTATAGTGAAGGGATTGAAGGTTTAAATAGACAAAAAGATTATTTAAAGGAAAAATATCCTGAGAAATTAAAATGGGCTCCAGATACCGGTAATGGTTTTGAAAGTGTAGATATTTCAGAAAAGATACAACTTTTAATTATTGATTCTCAGTGGTATTTAGAAGATTGGGACAGGCATCCTTTAATTAATGATAACAGTCCACAGATCAAATCTAGAGAAGCAATGTTCAATGCCCTTGCTTCAGAATTAGATAAAAATCAGGATAAAACTGTAGTAATAGCATTGCACCATCCGGTGTTCACCAATGGTGTTCATGGAGGACAGTATAATTTTGCAAGACATATATATCCGGCCCAGAAGAAAATTCCTATTCCAGTACTTGGTTCTTTGGCATCTTTAATTAGAACCAGTGGAGGAGTATCTATTCAAGATGCCCAAAATGAAAGGTATAAATCTCTTGCTGCTAGATTAAAGGCTTTAGTGCAAAACCATAAGAGATCCATTTTTGTTTCTGGACATGAACATGGGCTACAATATATAGAGCATGATAGTATTCGCCAAATAGTATCTGGTTCTGGATCTAAAGATTCTTATGTTGTATTAAGTAATGATGGACTCTTTGCTTCTGCAGGAGAAGGTTTTGCTGTTTATGATGTTTTTGAAGATGGTTCTTCTTGGGTAAGCTATTTTGGCAGTGAAAATAATAAGCTGGTATTATTATATCAAAAAGAAGTCTTTGAAGCTCCAAAAGAGTTTGATAGCTCAGATTTTCCTGAAGATTTTGAAGCAACCAAAATAGCGTCGGTTTATAGTAAAGAAGAAACCGAGAAAGGTGAAGCCTTTAAAACGCTTTGGGGTGATAGATATCGCGCATTATATGGAACAGATGTTACTTTAAAAGTTGCAGATCTTGATACGTTATACGGAGGTTTAACTCCAATTAGAGAAGGTGGAGGTCACCAAACTATTTCTGTAAGAGTTAAAGATTCTTTAGGTAGAGAGTATAATTTAAGAAGAGTTAAGAAAAAGGCTATACAATTTTTGCAAACTGTTGCTTTTAAAGGTGATGCAATGCAAGATGGATTGGAGAATACAATTGCAGAAGACTTGGTTCAGGATTTTTATACCTCTGCTCATCCTTATGGTTTTCTTGCTATCCCTACGCTTGCAGATGCAGTTAATATTAATCACACCAACCCTAAGGTATATTATCTTCCGAAGCAAAAAACATTAGGTAAATATAATAATGGACACGGTGATGAGATCTATATGATAGAGGAAAGACCGGAAGAAGGCTGGAAGGGTTATCCTTCATTCGGATATCCAAATGAAGATATCATAAGTACAGAAGATATGTTCGAGAAGCTTAGAAAAGATGAGAAATATAAGTTAGATGAAGCTGCATATGTTAGAGCTCGTGTTTTTGATATGCTTATTGGAGATTGGGACAGACATAGCGATCAATGGAGATGGTCTGAAAAAGATACAGAAGATGGTTTACATATGTTTGAACCGGTGCCAAGAGATAGAGACCAGGTATTCTCAAATTTTGACGGTGCGTTCTTTGGTACTTTGAGAGGAATAAGTGGTTTTGCAAAACAATTTGCGGTTTACGGTGAGGATATCAATAACGTTAAATGGTTTAATACCGCTGCCACTGGATTAGATAGAGAATTGTTACAAAATGTAGGTAAAGAAACCTGGTTGCAGCAAGCAAAATATGTGCAAGAACATATCACAAATGATGTTATTGAAGATGCTTTCTCTAAACTTCCACCAGAAACTCAAGGGGAAACTTCTAAAGATCTAATACAGAAGTTAAAGGGTAGAAGAGATAATATTGTGGATATTTCTAAAAGATATTATGATTATTTGGCAACCTTAGCGATCGTGACTGGTACAGATAAAGATGATTTTATTGATATTACCAGAATGCCAAATGGTCTTACAAATGTAAAGATCAGTAGAGATAAAGATGGGAAACGGGCAGAAATTTTAAGTGAAAAAACGTATAGTAAAGAAGAGACCAATGAAATCTGGATCTACGGGTTGGATGATGATGATAAGATAAACGTTGGAGGAGAGGGAGATAATTATATATTTCTAAGAATTATTGGTGGGCAGAATAATGATGTATATAGTGTGAAAAATAGCAACAAGCTAAAGATACACGATTATAAATCGCAGCCCAATACATTTATCGAGGCTAATTCAGCTAAAGTGAGACTGTCTGATAGTTATAATAGAAATACTTATGATAAAGATAAAAAGATCTATTCTTCTAATAGCATTACTCCGGGATTTGGGTATAACCCAGATGAAGGATTTAAGATAGGCGTGGAAAGTGTAAAATCTAATTTTGATTTTAAGAGAAACCCGTTTACTTCTCAACATACTTATGGTGTAGGATATTACTTTGGTACAGATAGTTATTATATTTCGTATGCAGGAGAATTTGCAAATATTGTAGGTAATTTCAATCTAGAAGTTGGAGGATATTTCAATAATCCGAATTTCACTCAGAACTTTTTTGGTTATGGAAATCAAACTAAGAATTATGATGACGATTTAGGGTATGATTATAATAGAGTAGGAGTTGGAAAATTAGGAATTCACTTAGGACTTGTACGCCAATCTCCTTTTGGAAGTTATTTTGGATACAAAGCTACATTTGAAACGGTTGAGGTAAAAGAGGATGAAGGTAGATTTATAACCAATGATTTTGTTTCTGATGATCAAAATCTATTTTCAAGAAAATATTTTGCAGGAGCAGATGCGATGTATAGATATGAAAGTTATGATAATATCTTAAATCCTACCAGAGGGATGAAGTTTGAACTAAATTTAGGAGGACAGGTAAATACTGCAGATGTAGACCAGGTTTACGGTTATTTCAAACCTTACTTAGGGTTTTATAATGCGCTAATACCAAGTAGAAAGCTCGTATTAAAATCTTCAGCGCAAGCCCAAGTTAATATAGGAGATGATTATGAGTTTTATCAATCTGCTCAATTAGGAGGAGATAACGGATTGCGTTCATTTAGAGAAGACAGATTTTCCGGTAAAAAATATTTTGTTGCAAGCGGTGATCTCCGTTATAGTTTTGATCAATTTAAAACACGATTTTTACCACTTCAGATAGGTGTTTTTGGAGGATATGATATAGGTAGAGTTTGGTCTGAAACAGATGCAAGTAAGGCATGGCATGATAGCTACGGTGGAGGATTTTGGATTAACAGTGCAGGTTCCTTGAGTGGAAATGTAAGTCTCTTTTCTGGAGATGAAGGAGCCAGAATAAGTGTTGGTTTAGGTTTAACATTCTAAGAATAAAATGATATTGAATAAAAAAAGCCCGATAAATAGATTGGGCTTTTTTATGAATATTTATATCTTTTTACCTTCCTTAAGGCTCTATGTTGGGCTTATTAACCGATAACTGGTTACTAAAATCTATAGTTCTTATAGGGAATGGGATATTGATATTATTCTTATCAAAGGCTTTCTTAACTGCGATAATAGCTTTGTTCTTTGCAACTAAGATATCTTTACTATTCGTTACATCTGTCCAAAATCTGGCTACAAAGTTGATAGAACTGTCTCCAAATCCCTGATACATAAATTCAATTTCCTCATTACCTCGTTGTGGAAAAATATCTTCTAATGTTTCTTTAGTAAGATTTTGAACAAATTCTAGATCGCTACTGTAAGAAACGCCACAATCTAACATTACCCTAGATCTATTAGTTCTTGTGTAATTCTTAAAAGGTTCATCTATGATCTTAGAATTAGGGATCATTACATAATTATTATCCGGCTCTTTAATAATAATGCTTCTAAGGTTGATCTCCATGATCTCACCTTTAAAACCATTGGTTTCCACCCAATCTCCAATTTGTATTTCAGGTAAGAAACTTAAAATTACACCAGAAAATGTATTGTTAAGAGTACCTTGTAGAGCTAGACCTATTGCTAAACCTACTACACCCGCACCAGCGAGTATAGATGTTAAGATCTTATCTAGGTTTAATAATCCTAACGCAATGAAAAACCCTATTAAGATCACTATAACTTTCACTACTTTGGCTGTGATCTGTCTTATAGAATCTTGAGACCCTTTTTTTCTAAGTATGCCATCAAATAATTTTGCAGCATACTTTGCAACCATCACGAAGAATAAGAAAACTAAGGAGGCTAAAATAAAATTAGGGAAATTTAGAATAATTGAATCTAGCCACTCGGCTAACTTATCCCAAATTCCCCTAATTGATTTATTGAAATCAAATTTTTCAAACATTTATTAAATGTTATTATACTGGTTTATGGTTTTCTGTTGTTTTCATTTTCCATGCATCTAACATCCAGCTTGTTTTCTCAAGTTCTCTAATATAAGCACCAATAAGATCTATGGTTCCCTCGTCTCCGCCTTTTTCAGCTATTTCTGTAACTTTTCTCATTTGCTTAAGTAAGGTTCCGTGATCTTCTAAAAGTATTTTGATCATATTTGAATCAGAAATGTCAGATTCAGATTCTTTAATACTAGATGCTTTTAAGTAATCACTTAAATTGCTTGTTGGTTGGAATCTTAGGGTAAGAATTCTCTCTGCAATTTCATCAACCTTCAATTTTGCATCATCATAAAGCTCTTCAAATTTTTCATGAAGATCAAAGAAATTTTTACCGATTACATTCCAGTGAAAATTTCTTAATTTTTGATAATACAAATGATAATCTGCTAAAAGAATATTTAATTCCTTTACTGTATTGGATGTTTTTTTCTTGTCAAGTCCTAAATAACTCATAGTTTTCTTTTATTGAAATATTAATTACTATTCAAAATTACGATAGTATCTAACGTACTGCAAATTTATAGTATGGTTTAATACTATATTAACTATCTATTCTGTCGGTCTGTTTTCCTTCAAATCTAGCTTATCCATCATTTCTTTAGATATCTGCCCTCCGGAAATTCCGTAACCGTCTACAAGTAAACCTTTATTACCGTTGTGTGTGGTAATTGCATATAATATAGAGTTATCATCTGGGTTACTCATACCTTCAAATCTTAATACCTTATCTACATCAAATTCATTAGTAGCATAAGATTCTTTCTGAGATTTTAGCTCAATCTTTTCATCTAGTAAATTAAAATCATGTTCATATCCCTCCTCAAGTTTCAATATATTCATTGCCTGAGATAATGTTCCGTAATCTTTCATAATTTCTTTAATTGATTTAATAATTGAAGATACATTCTATGCTTTTGATATAAAATTTATTCGGATGGTTTAGTATAAGTTTAACGAGGAGAAAAGTATAATACTTATTATGGCAGTGGAACTGTAATTTTATTGTTGTGAGTTTGATGCCAATTTTAATTTCACTGTTTCAATTTTGAAATTAGCAATTGATACAATGAGCCTAATTTTCTTAAAAAAATTCAGATTACATTTTTATTTCAAAAATTTTAAAATTTTTGAATACTTTGAAAATTTATCTTTTAGTTGCATTTGTGCTTTGAGGCTTAATTCGTATTTTAATTGAGCGCCAAACTGAGATCTTTTTTTCAGTTTATCTTTACTAAAAATAGTTTCGAAGAAATTTAAAAGTTTAGTATTTTCTAAATGATTAGGAACGATATTGTTTCTAAATGAGGGAGTATTGAGCATTTCCAGGTATTTTGTGTCATCATTGTCAATTGATTTGATTACACTAATAATATCTTCAAAATTTTCATAATCGTGACAATTTATGAAGGAAGCAGCATTGAAATCTTGAGATACCTCCGGATTTCCCCAATAAATAGGTATTGTATTGGAATTGAAAGCGTGAAGTATCTTTTCTGTGGTATATCCTGGTGCAGATGTGTTTTCAAAAGCTATTGAAAACTTACACTTAGATTGAAAGTTTATCTTTGAATACATCCAATCCCTTGAAAATCTTTCTCCAACATCCATCTTTATATTATTTAGGTGTTTCCCCGGCGATGAAACCATTTTATATTTGCTTAGTAAATGGAAAAAGGTATCTCTAGTAGGATCGGCATTAGAATTCGCGAAAATAAAATTGCAAAAAAATGGTTTCTCTTTAATGATGGAATAATCATAATTCTTGACTAAAAGAAGATCATTAAACTGATTTTCAAATGTGGCGAAATATGGAAACCTTAAGTATCTGTCTTCAAATTCCAAATTAGAAAAGCCTATGGCATAATCGCACAGATTAAAGTCTGGAATCAAATTTTCGGCAGTATAATATATTCTTATACAGCTATAATTAAGAAAGTTATGACCGTAACATGAGTAAATTAAATAATCTGGATTTTCTGAATTTAGCTCAATGGTATAAACTTTTGCTAAAAGATGATAAATATAATTATCATCCACTTTAAAATTTAGGTCAAAATCGGTAAACCATAATTTAAGCGTTGGCATAGTTGCAAATTTTATAAATTTCAGTAAATATAGTAATAGGAATAGGAATCAAACTCTTAGATTATAAGTTCAAATAGCAATCTATTAAAAGAACATCCTTTTGTTAAATCTATTGTATGTATTTTTAAAGAAAATATTAAATAACTCCTTTGAATAATCTTTATAAATGTCATTAAAAAAGCAGGCGACATTTGGGTTGGTTTGGACGTATGCACAGCAATTTGGAAATCAACTCGTTGGTTTTGGTGTTTCCATTATACTTGCAAGATTATTAACCCCAGCAGAATTTGGTTTGATTGGGATGATAGCAATTTTCGTAGCAGTAGGGAATACGCTATTGCATAGTGGTCTGAATAAATCTTTAATAAGGAGCGAAGATCTTAATAATGAAGATTACAGTACTATTTTTTACTACAATTTGATTGTAAGTCTTATAATTTACTTTCTAATTTTTATAACAGCACCGTATATTGCAATATTTTATGAGCAGCCCAAGCTTACGGGGATTCTACGAGTTTATTGCCTATCATTTATAGTAACAGCTTTTTCTGCAGTTCAGTTAGCTAGACTAACGAAAAAATTAGATTTTAAAACACAAACTATTATTTCAATTCCATCAGCGATTGTAGGAGGAGGTATTGGGATATATATGGCATTTGCCGGGTATGGTGTCTGGAGTTTGGTTTGGAGTAGTTTATTCTCTTCAATACTAAATACTGTGCAGTTGTGGATATATTCAAAATGGAGTCCAGAGTTATGTTTTAATACTCATAAATTTAGAAGTCATTTTAAATATGGGTATAAATTAACAATATCCGAACTATTGGATAAAGTTTTTAGTAACATTTTTCTAATTGTAATTGGAAAATATTTTTCTCCTGCACAGGTAGGTTTCTATACTAGGGCAGAAACGATGAAACAATTGCCTGTCAACAATTTAACAAACGCATTAGATCGTGTGACTTTCCCGTTATTTGTTGTAATTCAGAATGATGATGTGCAGTTAAAACGAGTTTATAAAAAGCTAATTAAAATTGTGGTCTTTGTTCTGACTCCCGTATTAACTTTTTTAGCAGTTTTAGCAGAACCAACTTTTAGCTTATTATTTACAGATAAATGGCTACCTGCTGTTCCGTATTTTCAGATTCTTTGTATAACTGGAGTTCTCTTACCTCTACATTCTTACAATCTCAATATCCTAAATGTAAAAGGTCGAAGTGATCTATTTTTAAAAATAGAAGTTTTAAAAAAGGGATTAATTCTAATAACATTACTTATAACGGTCCGCTTAGGAATTATTCCAATGCTCATAGGACAAGTTATAATCTCTATTTTGGCTTTCTTTGTAAATGCGCAATATACTGGTAAGTTTATTGGTTACTCTGCTATTCAACAATTGAAAGATGTATTACCAACCTTTTTATTATCTATTATAGTCGGAGCTATAGTTTTCTTTTTAGATAGATATCAGTTAAATTCTAATTTTGACATTATAAGAGTTTTAATGGGAGGTATTATAGGACTATCGCTATATCTATTATCGGCTTTTCTCTTGAAGTTTGAAAGCCTAAATGAATTATATAATTTGATCTTAAAGAAATGATTCCAGTTACTAAAACATTTTTACCTCCTAGAGAGGAGTATCAGTCTAAATTGAAAGTGATTTGGGAAAGTAATCAATTAACAAATGGCGGTGAATTATTGTTTCAATTGCAATCTGAAATCAAGGGTTATCTAAATATTGAAAATGTAATCCTTACCACAAATGGAACTTTGCCTATTCAGATTGCATTGAAAATATTAGCAAAAAAAGGAGAAGTAATTACAACACCCTTTAGCTATGTGGCCACCACATCTTCTATCGTTTGGGAGAATTGTATTCCGGTATTTGTAGATATCGATCCTGAATATTGGACAATTGATGAGAATAAGATCGAAGCTGCAATCACTAAAAATACAACAGCTATTCTTGCTACTCATGTATTTGGAAATCCATGTAATATAGATAAGATTTCTGCTATCGCAAGAAAATTTAACCTGAATGTAATATACGATGCAGCACACTGCTTTGGAGTAAAATATCAGGGTGATTCTATTTTCAATTTTGGTGATGTTTGCACCTGTAGTTTTCATGCAACTAAACTTTTTCATACTGGAGAAGGTGGAGCATTATTCTCTAGGAATGATCAACTTTATAAACAACTATTTTATAGTCATAATTTTGGTCATGATGGGGCTTTGAATTATCACGGCTTAGGAATTAATGCAAAAATGAGTGAATTGCAAGCAGCTATGGGATTATCAGTTTTGCCTTATGTCGGTCAACTTATTGCTATTAGAAAAGTGCTAGTAGATAAATACAATGATAGCCTTTTTTTTCATAGAATAAGGTCTATAAAACTTAGGGAGCACACAGAATGGAATTATAGTTATTATCCAATAGTTTTTCAAAATGAAGAAAAGTTGATAGAAGCTGAGAAGCTCTTGAATGAAAATGAGATCTATCCACGTCGTTATTTTTACCCATCCTTAAACACTTTAAGTTATGTAACGTATAAGAAGATGAAAATTTCTGAAGAAATATCAAAAACCATTTTATGTTTACCCTTATATGCAAGTCTAGAGTTAACTGAAGTTGTTAAGATATCAAATCTAATTAATAGTGTTATTTGATGTTCGTTTGAACCAGTAAAATGTTATAACATCAATGATTACCATAAGATCCAGGAATCGTAATCAATACAAAAGCATTTATCTTCTCCTGTTCTCATTCCCATAAACATGCCGGGGTTTGAGCTATAAGTACCTATAAATTTATCAGAGTTATAACAGATATCCATACTAGCGAATAATTTTAAGTGCTGTGAAAATTTTTGAGTTTTATCTTTATTAACAAAATCTGCATGTATATATCCTCGTTCTGATGGATTACAAAGAGTGTAAAATTTCCAATCTGGATAGTTCTCTAAAAGCTGTTCAATAATAGAGTAATTATCGGTTAGAATAAAAGCATTTTTTACATCACTTATGGCAATAGCTTTTTTCATATATAATTGAATATTATATAAATCTGTTTCGATTAATTTATCGCCAGACCTAATATGTAATGCAATATAATTTTGAGGAATATTTAGAGAATTTATATGATCATCAATGATTTTTTTACTTTGAGGATCGTATTGCCATATCATTTTAATAATTACTTGTGTGGCATCTAATAAGCATGAATTATCGAGCCCTAATTCTGGGATGTTAAATCTAGTATTAAAAAATTCTTCATTTCTGAAATAGTTCCAAATATCTTGAGTTAGTAAATTACTTCTTGTAATTTTTTTTAAAACTTTAGGGGGTAAAAGGTTTGAATTTCTTATTTGATAACTTCTTTTATTATATCTACTATGTAAGTAAAAACTGCTTTCTTCGCAAAATGGAATAAAGAAATCTGTCCAACCATTCTTCAGAGCAAAATTAGCCTTTTTCGAATATATGGTAAATCTAATTTTATTTTGTAAGCAATATAACATGGCCAATACCATATTATTAAATTCAGAAAAAAAACCTGCGTCTACGCCAATATTAAACGTAATATTTTTTGGAAATGAACTATTTAATTGAGTATAGTTCTTTCGTAAATTTAATTTATTCAAAATTGATAAATCTTTTTAATCAAATTAAAGCAATTTAGATAACTTAAAAGTTTAAGTTACTAATTTATTAAAATAAACTTAAAAATTTAGTAAACATTAGCGCCTGTTTTATTACAATTTGGTTATAGTTTTTAAGAAAAAATGGAAGGTGATGGTTGTTTTTAGGTTTCTGTTTATCATTTGTATATTTGTGCAGAAGTACTTGTAACCTCATATTCCCAATTGTTAGAAATGATCAATTATTTTAATAAATTTTTAATGAGAGCGAATTCTTTAAATTATTTATCTTCAATTTTAGTTGTAGTTGCAATAGTAATTTATTTCTCTACAATTTTCTATGGATTAGATTTTACAGATTCTTTTTATCACATAAATGAGGCTATTCATCCAGTACATGATCAATATAAATTCTCATTCATCCTAAGTTCTCTATTTATAAATTTTATAGCAAGAATATTTGGTGAGCAGGTTATAGTTTTTAGATTTATAAATAGTTTATTACTTCTTATTCCAGGTCTAATTACAATAGTTTTTTTACGAAAAATTATTAGTAAAAAAGACATATTGAATTATATTACTATCTTGTTAATACTTACAACTTCGCTTAATACAAATATTCTTGGATATGATACTTTAACGACTGTTATTCTAACTTTAATCTTTTTTACATGTTACAGTTATTTAATTAATAAAAAAGGATACAAGATTCTGTTGCTATCAGTATTGGTAATAATAGCCGTTTTTATAAGATTTCCGAATCTAATATTAATACCTATTTTGTTTGCTCTATTATTATTTGAAGAGAATTATAGAGACTATAAAAGATCAATACATTTAAAAATTCCAATGCTGTATGTTGTTTTAACTTCAACTATTACTCTATCTGTATTTTATTTAATTAATAACAACTTTTCTGAACACTTTTTGGCAGAAATAAATACTTCGAGCCACAAACCTGGTTTACTGCTAATATCATATTTAAAAGATCTTGCTAAAATATTTGGGTTCAGTTTATATTTTATTTTAACATATAAAGTTCTATCTTTTAATATTGGAAGAGCTAGAAACATCAAAATGAGTTATTTCCTATTTTATTTAGCTCAATTTTTCTTGGCAATAACAGTAAGCGTTGTGTATAAATATAATTTTACTCTTTATTACGTATCAATAGCCTTTAGTTTTGTTACAATTTATCTTATAGAAAATAAGTTTAGTATTTATGGAATAAAATTTAAAATAATTATCTTATTTATTTTCATGCTATTTATACATCCATTTGGATCTAATACTGGTTTACTTAAAGCTGCTTTTTTATTTTTATTATTTCCATTTCTTCTCATAATATTGAGTCCTAAAAATGCTAGATTCTGGATAGGTAATTTAATTTTAATATGTTTTTTAGGTATTACTGTAAAAGTTATTAGTCCATATGAAGATGACAATATGTGGAATTTAAATGCACCTCTAAACATTCATCAGTTATATTTAGTTAGAACTACTAAACAGAGAGCAGATTATATTACAGATATCACATATGAGAGGCAAAGGCTTTTGGGAAAAGATATAGATGTCTATTTTTATGGTAATAAAAGCCATATTTTTAATTATTTATATCCTTCATCCTCTTTAGGAATTTCGGATTTTAATCAGAATTTAGAAAATTCTAATTTTCAGATAAAGATTCAAAATATTCTAAAGAAAAAGAGAAATCTAGCGCTGTTTTTAACCACTTCATATCCAAACAAAATAATTTATAGTTCGCAAAGTTTATTAGAGAAAGAATTGATGGAACTAGGATTTGAAAAAGTTTTAAAAAATCAGGTATTATACTATTTGAAAACTACAGATTAATAACAAACTTCTGAGGTTGGACTATTTAAAATTTACCATAATAATAAAATATTAGGTTAAAAAATGATAAGAATTTTGAATTATTAGATATGATAAAGAAAATCGACAATTTAAATCCAATTAAGATATTAATTACTGGGGGTGCTGGGTTTATAGGTTCTCATGTTGTGCGTCGTTTTGTCAAAAAATATCCTGAATATGAAATTTATAACTTAGATTCTTTGACTTATGCCGGAAATTTAGAAAATCTTCAAGATATTGAAAATGAAAAAAATTATCATTTTCTAAGGGTAGATATTAGTAATGCTGAGAAAATAGATGATATATTTCATACCTATAAATTTAATAAAATTATTCACCTAGCAGCAGAATCTCATGTGGATCGATCGATTCATGATCCTTCAATATTTTTGAAAACAAACGTGATCGGGACTGTAAATTTACTAAATGCTGCAAGAAATACTTGGTCTAAGGCTTCTGGAAATAATTTATTCTATCATATTAGTACAGATGAAGTGTTTGGAACTTTAGGCGAAGAGGGTTTGTTCACAGAAACAACTCCATATAAACCAAATTCTCCATATTCCGCGTCTAAGGCAAGTTCTGATCATTTCGTAAGAGCATATGGAGAAACTTATAATTTGCCATATATCATTTCAAATTGCTCCAACAATTATGGTCCAAATCAGTTTCCTGAAAAATTGATTCCACTTTTTATCAAGAATATTATTGAGAGTAAACCATTGCCTGTTTATGGAGATGGAAATTATACAAGAGACTGGTTATATGTTATAGATCATGCAAAAGCAATTGATCTAGCTTTTCATAAAGGCGAAAATAAATCTTCCTATAATATAGGTGGGTTTAATGAATATAAGAACATTGATCTTGTAAAATTGCTTTGTTCTAAAATGGATGAAAAATTAAATAGAAATCAAGGAGCATCTGAAAATTTAATTAATTATATTAAAGATAGACCAGGTCATGACAAAAGATACGCTATTGATGCCTCAAAAATTTATCAAGATTTAGGATGGAAGCCATCTGTAACTTTTGAAATAGGATTAGAGAAAACAATTGACTGGTACTTGAATAATGAGGAATGGTTAAATCGTTTAACTTCCGGAAAATATAAGGATTATTATTTAAATAAATACCCTAACAAATAAAGTGTGAAAGGAATAATATTAGCAGGAGGAACCGGAACTAGGCTCTATCCTATAACAAAGGCAATTTCTAAACAGCTATTGCCCATTTATGATAAACCGATGATCTATTATCCTTTATCTGTCTTAATGTTAGCAGGAATGCGCGAAGTTTTAATAATTTCTACCCCCGAAGATCTTCCCAATTTTAAAAAGTTGTTAGGAGATGGAAAAGAGTTGGGGATGAAATTTTCTTTTGAAGAACAACTATCTCCCGATGGCTTGGCCCAAGCCTTTATTATCGGGGAAGAATTTATCGGGGAAGATGACGTGTGTTTGATATTGGGAGATAATATTTTTTACGGACAAGGGTTCACGAGCATGCTCAAAAAAGCAGTAGAAAATTCCAAAAATAAAAAAGCAACCGTCTTTGGGTATTACGTAAACGATCCACATAGATATGGAGTTGTAGATTTTAATGGTATAGGTGAAGTTAAGAGTATAGAAGAGAAGCCAATTAATCCGAAAAGTAACTATGCAGTAACGGGCATTTATTTTTATCCAAATTCAGTTATTAAAATAGCAAAATCTGTAAATCCTAGCGAGCGCGGGGAATTAGAAATAACGAGTGTGAACCAGAAATATTTAGCTGAAGAGAAATTAGAAGTGGTATTAATGGGTAGAGGATTTGCCTGGCTAGATACAGGGACTCACGAATCTTTTTTAGAAGCTTCTAACTTTGTACATACTATAGAAAAACGACAGGGATTGAAAATAGCTTGTATAGAAGAGATTGCATATCGCAATGGTTTTATTAATAAAGATCAACTCATTAGAAGTGGAAAATACTATTCTAAAAACAAATACGGTGAGTACTTAATGAAAATAGCAAATGGAATTATTTGATTTATTGAGCACTGAAATATTAAGAGTTTTTTGTTTTCTTTAAGATATACCTTGTAGCGCCTTAATTAAGAAATGCTATCTTTGCCGCTTGTAATTGAAAAAATTTCGATCTAAATGGTTAAGGAACAGTATTCAAGATTAAGTTCTTCTAAAGTATTAATTACCGGTGGTGCGGGATTTATAGGTTCAAATTTATGTGAAGCACTTCTAAAAGTAGGTGCATCAGTAGTTTGCATTGATAACTTCTCAACTGGAAAGAGAGAAAACCTATTGGAACTTCAGAAAGATCCTAATTTCGAATTAATTGAAGGTGATATCAGAGATTTAGAGACTTGCCATAAGGCCATGTCAGGTGTTGACTATGTTTTGCATGAAGCTGCTTTAGGTTCTGTACCTAGATCCCTTAAAGATCCTATTACCAGTAACGATGTAAATGTTTCTGGCTTTTTAAATATGTTGGTTGCTGCTAGAGATGCAAATGTGAAAAGATTTGTTTATGCAGCGAGTTCATCAACTTATGGAGATTCCGAAAATCTACCAAAAGTAGAGCATATTATAGGAAAACCACTTTCTCCTTATGCTATTACCAAATATGTAAATGAACTTTATGCAGATATTTTTAAAAAAGCATATAATTTAGATACGATAGGTCTTAGATATTTTAATGTTTTTGGAAGAAAGCAAGATCCCAATGGAGCATATGCTGCGGTTATTCCAAAATTTGTAATTCAGCTTATGAATTATGAATCTCCTGTGATTAATGGTGATGGTACGTATTCTCGTGATTTTACTTATATTGATAATGTAATTCAAATGAACTTATTAGCATTGAGTTCGGAAAGTGAAAAAGCGGCTAATGAAGTTTATAACACTGCTGTTGGAGACAGAACAAACCTTTTAGAATTAACTACATTACTAAAGCAATATTTATCAGAATTTGATCCAAAGATTGGAGATGTTGAAATTACGCATGGACCTGAAAGAGCTGGTGACATTCCACATTCATTGGCTTCAATAGACAAGGCAAAATCAACCTTAGGTTATGATCCGGAATTTGATATTAGATCTGGGCTTAAGGAAGCGGTAAAATGGTATTGGGAAAATTTAAAATAATATAAATAAAATATAATATCTTCTTTCATTATTATCTTTTGATGGAAGTTTTAATATAAAATATAGATGAATAAGGATACAAAAATAGCAGTAATCGGTTTAGGTTACGTTGGATTGCCTTTAGCTAGGTTGTTCGCAACTAAATATTCAGTAATTGGATTTGATATTAATCAAAGTAGAGTTGCAGAATTAATGGGTGGTCATGATAGTACATTAGAAGTTGAAGATGAATTGTTAAAATCTGCTTTGGTTGATACACCATCGGACGACAACGGCTTATTTTGCTCTACTAAATTGGAAGATATAAAAGATTGTAATTATTATATTGTTACTGTTCCTACTCCGGTAGATAAAAATAACAGACCAGATCTTACTCCATTATATAAAAGTAGTGAGAGTGTAGGGAAAGTATTGAAAAAAGGAGATACTGTTATTTATGAATCTACGGTATATCCGGGAGTTACCGAAGATGAATGTGTGCCGGTTTTAGAGCGTGTTAGCGGTCTTAAATTTAATGTAGACTTTTTTGCAGGATACTCACCAGAAAGAATTAATCCGGGTGACAAGGAGCATACGGTAGAGAAAATTTTAAAAGTTACTGCTGGATCTACGCCAGAAGTTGGAAAAAGAGTGAATAATTTATATGCAAATGTAATAACTGCAGGTACACATTTGGCACCAACGATTAAAGTTGCAGAAGCAGCAAAAGTAATTGAGAATTCGCAAAGAGATATTAATATTGCTTTCGTAAATGAGTTGGCTAAAATATTTAATATGATGGATATTGATACACATGACGTGTTAGAAGCCGCTGGAACCAAATGGAATTTTCTGCCATTTAAGCCAGGACTAGTTGGTGGTCATTGTATTGGTGTAGATCCTTATTATTTAGCTCAGAAGGCTCAAGAATTGGGGTATCATCCTGAAATTATACTTGCTGGTAGAAGAATGAATGATTCTATGGGACAATATGTAGCGTCAGAAGTTGTTAAGTTAATGTTGCATAATGACCTAAAAGTTAAGGGGGCAAATATTCTAGTTTTAGGAATAACTTTCAAGGAAAATTGTCCGGATGTAAGAAATACCAAGGTGGTTGATGTAATTAAGCACATGAAAGAATATGGTATGAATGTTACCGTTTTTGATCCTTTAGCAAATCCTAAAGAAGTTGAACATGAATATTCTTTAGAGACTACGAAAATATTGCCTAAACAGAAGTATGACGCTATAGTTCTTGCAGTTTCTCATAATGAATTTTTAGAAATAAATTTTGATGCTTTAAAAGCAGAAAAAGCGGTGGTTTATGATGTTAAGGGTGTTTTAGGTGATAAATGTGATAAAAAATTATAGAATGAAAGTTAAAAATATTTGTTGTATTGGAGCTGGATATGTAGGTGGTCCAACCATGGCAATAATAGCTCAAAAATGTCCGCATATAAATGTTACAGTTGTAGATATCAATGAAAAAAGAATTTCTGCTTGGAATGATAGGGATGTAAATAATATCCCAATTTATGAACCAGGCTTATCTGATATTGTTGCGGAGGCAAGAGATAGGAACTTGTTTTTTTCTACTAATGTAGATGAGGCTATTGACAAGGCAGATATGATATTTATATCTGTTAACACTCCAACCAAAACTTACGGAATGGGTAAGGGGATGGCAGCAGATCTTAAATTTATTGAATTATGTGCTAGGCAGATCGCTAGAGTTTCAACATCGGACAAGATTGTTGTAGAAAAATCTACTTTACCTGTTCGCACAGCAGAGGCCTTAAAAAACATTTTAGTGAACACAGGAAATGGAGTAAACTTTCAAATCCTATCGAATCCGGAGTTCTTAGCAGAAGGAACAGCGGTACAAGATCTATTAGCTCCAGATAGAGTATTAATAGGTGGAGATATTGATTCTGATAAGGGCAAGGAAGCTGTTAATGCATTAGTGGATGTTTATGCAAACTGGGTGAGCAAAGATCATATCTTAACAACGAATGTTTGGTCTTCTGAATTATCTAAACTTACGGCCAATGCATTTTTAGCACAGCGAGTTTCTAGCATAAATGCTATGAGTGAGTTATGTGAGAAGACGGGAGCTGATGTTAATGAAGTTGCTAAAGCTGTCGGGATGGATTCGAGAATCGGTCCGAAATTTTTACAATCATCAGTTGGTTTTGGTGGATCATGTTTTCAAAAAGATATATTAAATCTTGTATACATTGCTAAATCTTATGGTCTTACAGAAGTCGCAGATTATTGGGAGCAGGTGATAATTTTGAATGATCATCAAAAAAGGCGTTTTGCAGCTAATATTGTAAAGACATTATATAACACAGTTTCAGGAAAAAAAGTTGCGATTTTGGGTTGGGCCTTCAAAAAAGATACAAACGACACTAGAGAATCTGCAGCGATCTATGTATCAGATTATCTTTTAAATGAACAGGCTGAAATTGTTGTATATGATCCAAAAGTTACTGCAGAGCAGATTTATGCAGATTTAGATTATTTAGGATCAAGAACAGATTCAGAGAACAGATCTCTCGTAAAAGTGGTAAACTCAGCTAAAGAAGCTTGTGAAAGCGCTCATGCTGTAGCTATTTTAACAGAATGGGATGAGTTTAAAGAATTGAATTGGAAAGAGATTTACGATAATATGTTGAAACCAGCCTTTTTATTTGATGGTCGAAGATTATTCGAAAGAGCAACAAAAGAGAAAATTGGTTTTGAATTTTACTCCATAGGAAATTAGTAGATCTTAAATTATGTTATTTAATTCCCTAGATTTCGCAGTATTCTTGCCGATTGTTTTTATTCTGTATTGGTTTGTATTTAACAAGAACTTAAAATGGCAAAACTCATTAGTAGCTGTATCTAGTTATGTTTTTTATGGTTGGTGGGACTGGAGATTTTTAAGCCTAATTATATTCAGCACATTAGTTGATTATTTTATTGGAATTGCGTTATCAAAAGAATATGCTCCTTCAAAAAGGAAAATTCTATTATGGTGCAGTATTGTAATTAACCTTGGTTTCTTAGGTTTTTTTAAGTATTATAATTTTTTTCTGGATAATTTTAAGTCTGCATTTAGTTTTTTCGGTAATGAAATCAATTCCAATTCATTGGATATAATATTACCGGTAGGTATAAGCTTTTATACTTTTCAAACTCTCAGTTATACTATAGACATATATAGAGGTAATTTAAAACCTACTTCGAATTTTATATCATTTGCTGCGTTCGTTAGTTTTTTTCCGCAGTTAGTGGCTGGTCCAATAGAAAGAGCATCTAATTTACTTCCGCAGTTCTATAGAAATCGAAAATTTGAATATTCAAAAGCTATAGATGGTCTTAGGCAGGTTTTATGGGGACTTTTCAAAAAAATTGTTATTGCAGACAATTGTGCAGAATACGCAAATTTAATATTTAATAATTCCGATGATTATTCTGGCAGCACCTTAGTAATTGGTGCATTATTTTTTACATTCCAAATATATTGTGATTTTTCGGGTTATTCTGATATCGCAATAGGAATTTCAAGATTGTTTGGTTTTAATTTAATGAAAAATTTTGCTTTTCCATATTTTTCAAGAGACATAGGAGAATTTTGGAGACGTTGGCACATTTCACTATCCACTTGGTTTCGTGATTACCTTTATATACCTCTGGGAGGTAGTAGAGGTGGTGTATGGCTCAAAATACGGAACACTTTTATAATATTTATTGTTAGTGGTTTTTGGCATGGTGCTAATTGGACATTTGTGATTTGGGGATTTTTGAATGCATTGTACTTTCTACCTTTACTTTTAACTAATAGAAATAGGGGTAATTTGGATGTTGTAGCATCAAATTCTTCCTTACCTAATATGAGAGAGTTGCTTAGTATGTTAGGAACTTTTCTTTTAACCGTTTTAGCATGGATATTTTTCAGAGCAGAAAATATTAGACATTCTCTAAGTATTTTTAAAGAGATTTTTTCAAAAACATTATTTAGTATACCTACTGTTCTTCCTTTTATGATTATTCTATTGTTATTATTCTTCATAACCATAGAATGGTCTGGAAGGCGCAATGAATATGCAATAGAAAAATTAGGGTTTAAAACTTCACGTTATGCTAGATGGGGCTTCTATATGTTCATTGCAACATTGATCTTTCTTTTTGATGGAAAGGAACAAGCATTTATTTATTTCCAATTTTAATATGAAAAGTTTTTTAATTAAAATATCGATGTTTTTGATGTTTCTAAGCTTAATAGCGATAGGAATATTTCTATTAGCTGATGGAAATTCTGATTCATACTATACAAACTTCACCTCTTCTAAACAGAGTTCGCTCATATTAGGTACCTCAAAGGCTGCTCAAGGACTCCAACCAGCGGTAATAAATGGAATTCTAAATAGATCAGATGTGAATAATTTTGCATTTACCGTAGCCCACAGTCCTTATGGTCCCGTTTATTTGGAGGCAATTAAGAAAAAAATTGACAGAAATACCAAGGATGGAATTTTTATCGTTACAGTAGACCCTTATAGTGTTTCTAGTAGACATAAAGATGCCAATGATGTAGGATTATTCAGAGAAAATGATAAATTTTTAGCAACGGTAAGCAGTGTTACTTCCAATCCTAATTTCGAATATCTATATCAAGAATATTCTTATCCGTACATTTATATACTTACTAAAAAGTTTGATTATATAGATGATGATTTTCTACATCCTGATGGTTGGAATGAGGTTAATATATCTATGAAACAAAAGGATTTTGAGGTAAGAAACAAATCAAAAATAAAATCTTACAAAAAACTTCTAAAAGTTTACAAATTTTCAGACAAACGTTATGAATATTTTGAAAAAACTATTTCCTTCCTAAAGGAATATGGTAAGGTGTATTTAGTGCGTCTTCCTGTATCTACCGAATTTTTGGAAATGGAGAATAGTGTATATCCGGAATTTGATTCTAAGTTAAGTAATACCTCTTCAGAATTTAATGTACCTTTCTTAGATCTTACCAAGGAGTACATTGTGTATAAATATACAGATGGTAATCATTTATATAAAACTTCTGGTACAGAGGTTAGTGAAAAAATCGCAAAATTCATATTGAACTATAAGTAAATTTAGAACAAAATTTTAGTTGGTTTATTTGTCAAACCAATAATGATTCATAAAAAGAATTTTAATATCATTACTTTGAAATGTTATTCAATTCCTTAGATTTCGCAATTTTTTTACCAATAGTGTTTATTCTCTATTGGTTTGTTTTCAATAAAAATTTAAAACATCAAAATTTACTAGTTGCATTCTCCAGTTATGTTTTTTATGGATGGTGGGATTATAGGTTCCTATCTTTAATAATTTTCAGTACTATTTTGGACTACTGGATAGGTCGAGGAATTGTAAGTACAAATTCTCCAAAGAATAAGAAAATACTATTATGGATTAGCATATTAGTTAACCTTGGATTTCTTGGAGTTTTTAAATATTATAATTTCTTCATCGATAATTTTAAAAGTGCGTTTTCAATTTTTGGATATGAGCTAAATACAAATTCGCTTAATATCATCCTACCAGTCGGTATAAGTTTTTATACTTTCCAAACTTTAAGCTATAGTATTGATGTTTACAGAGGTAATTTAAAACCCACAAACGATTTTGTGAAATTTGCTGCTTTTGTTAGTTTTTTTCCTCAATTAGTTGCTGGACCTATAGAAAGGGCGACCAATTTATTACCCCAGTTTTATAAAAAAAGAAATTTTTCTTATGAAAATTCAGTAAATGGTTTAAGACAAATTTTATGGGGATTATTTAAAAAAGTTGTGATTGCAGATAATTGTGCAGTATATGCTAATTATATTTTCGAAAACTCTGCAGAACTACCTGGCAGTACTCTTTTTATAGGCGCACTTCTTTTTACAATACAGATATATTGTGATTTTAGTGGATACTCAGATATAGCAATAGGAACATCAAAATTATTTGGATTCAATCTTATGCAGAATTTTGCATTTCCCTATTTCTCCAGAGATAGTGCAGAGTTTTGGAGAAGGTGGCATATCTCTTTATCTACTTGGTTTAGAGATTATTTATATATTCCTTTGGGTGGAAGTAAAGGAGGTGTTAAGGTGAAAATTAGAAATACCTTTATAATTTTCATTGTTAGTGGTTTCTGGCATGGTGCTAATTGGACATTTATTATTTGGGGTGCTTTAAATGCTATCTACTTTTTGCCCTTATTACTATCTAACAAAAATCGAAATAATTTAGGAATGGTTGCAGAAAATTCTATGTTCCCAAGCTTAAAGGAGTTCCTACAAATGCTGAGCACATTTATTTTAACAATTTTTGCTTGGATCTTTTTTCGATCAGAGAATTTAGGTCATGCTATTAGTTATATTGGAAGTATTTTTTCTGAGTCATTTTTCGTATACCCACCTGATTTGGATGTTATTGGTTTACAAAAGATTTTAATTATCTTAATAATATTCTTTTTTGGAATTGAATGGTATGGGAGAAAAGGAGAACATGCATTGGATCATTTAGCTATTGTTAAGTCTAAGTTTCTGAGATGGACCTTCTATTGTTTTATTATTTTTTTGATAGGTGTATTTATGTTTACTGAAAAAACCAGTTTTATTTATTTTCAATTTTAATATATGAGACCTTTTCTTATAAATCTTTTCTTTTTTATCCTTTTTGGTTTAGTTGCTTACATAATAGCAGTATTATTATTTGGTGATATTTTAATGAGAAGAACAAATGCAAATATTATGTATGAGCCAGAGAGTGGCTTTAACGAGTTTAGATTTTCTGAAGCTAATAAAATTAAGGATTTAGATGTGTTATTTATTGGATCTTCTCATTCCTATAGAAGTTTTGATCCAAGAATCTTAAATGAATATGGTCTCAAGACTTTTAACTTAGGTACTAGCTCTCAAACACATATTCAAACTAATTATATTCTTAATGAATATTTAAATAAATTAAATCCTAAGCTTGTAGTTTACGAAGTTTATCCGGTTACTTTTATGAGCGAGGGTGTCGAGTCCACTTTGAATTTATTATCTTCGCGCGATAATATAGATTTATCACTCGTAAAAATGTCGTTAACCTCTAGTAATTTAGCAGTATATAATTCTTTTATAAATATTATCTCGTATAAAATATTAAGTAAAGCACCAAAAAACGAGTACCCTATAGAAGAGAAATATATTAGTGGAGGGTATGTAGAAACTTTAGGGACGAATAATTTTGACTATGTAAAAGATAAAACATGGTCGCCTAAAAAAGGGCAATTATCTGCTTTCGAGAGTAATCTGAGCCTAATTAAATCACATAATATTCCAGTTATATTGGTAGAAGCTCCTTATACATATAACTTCACTAATCGTACAGATATCGATAGGTATTTTAAGGATAAGGGAGAGTTCTATAATTTTAATGAAAAATCAGTATTTAAAAATAAATACTATTTTAAAGATTATCATCATCTAAACAAACGTGGAGCTTCACTATTAACAAATACGATAGCCCCGTTATTGAAAACTAAAATTCCTGATAATAAAAACTAATTTGTTTTTAATATAATATCAATAATAAAAAAGAGTTTCTATTTTATTCTTTATCGTTTATCAATCCTTGTTTTGGATAACTAAAAACAAATTACTATTACATTATGTATTTAATTAAGATTTCTATTAAACAACAAAAATTTCATTTTCCAGAATTGGAGAATGAGATAATATACAATTATAATAATTTCGAGATACAGATTTGCTATGATAATTTTTTAAATAGTGTTAGTGAAAATGATAATGATTTAACGTTTACAGAGACTCCTACTGGAAATGTGATTCAAAACGATGATAATTCAGCTTTAGATTATGTAAGTATGTTTTTTGATAAGACATCTGGCAGATTAAATGTTGAAAAGAAAATACTATCGGGACGAAAGGTCTATTACTATCATACAGAAGATGAAATTCTTATTTCGAGTCATATTAAATTATTAAAGAAAGCAGGTGTTCAACTCTTTGAGAATACAGCTATTTTACCAGAATTTTTTGTTCATAGGTTTGTTACAGCTCCTAACACTTTATATAAGGATATTTTTCAATTAAAACCAAGTGAAAAAATTAGTGTACAGCTAGACGGTAATGCGATAGTTCTTCTTAAAAATAAGGATTATGCACCCTTCAGCAAAAGTAGTAACAAAGATCTCGTTTATTCTAACGCTGAAAATTATCAGGATAAAATTAAAAATTTGTTAGAAAAAAGTTTAACAAATTTAAGACCTGTAAAAGATAGGGTGACGAGTATGTTAAGTGGAGGTTTAGATTCTTCCATACTTTATAAGATATTATATCACAAGTTTAATATTTCTACATCTTTTTCTACATGCTATCCTTTTGACAATAAAGAAGTTGGAGAGGCGCAATATGCTAAGACAGCAGCAGAATATTTTAAGGCAGATCACCAACATAAAGAATTTACCAATAATGATTATGTAAAAGGTGTAATTGAATCTATATATCTAGCAGAAGAGCCCTTGTTTCATTTACAAACGGTAATGTTCAATTTATTGTTTAAAAACATGCCAAACAATAAAATTGTTATTTCTGGTCAAGGAGCTGATGGATTTTTTGGTTCACCAAGCCATAATAGTCTTAATAATTCTCAAAAGTTAAAGTATAAATTATTATCTATTCCACCGTTTCCTAAGCTTATTTGGAAATTTGGTGACCACAGTTTGTCTAAGGAATTAAATATTGCTAAGCGCTATAGAGATACTAAACACCTTCCTTTTGCAAATAAGGATCATTTTATTTGGTCTATAGGGAATCAAGGTGATAAAAAATGGGTAGCAAAATATTTTAATGTAACAGAAGAACAGATTAATTCTAATAGACTCAAAATTATAGATAATGTATCAGATAAATCTTTGTATGAAATTATGACAAGTTTAGATTTTATTGGAGATAAATCTGCGACAGAGGGTATATGGTCCAAAATTGCTGAAGCACATAAAAATATTATATATTACCCCTTCAATAATGAAAATCTTATAAAATATAATATGTCTCTTCCTTGGGATCTTAAACTAAAAAAAATGAAAGGTCTATTGCATTATGTTGCCAGACAAAATGATGTGCCAGAGTTTATAATTAATAGAAAAAAGAAAGGTTTCTTTATTTCACCGACAGATTGGATTGGACAAGGTGTAATGAACCCATTAATACCCTTAGCAGCAAAGGTCGTAGATATTAAGATCCTAAAAGAATTACAAAAAAATTCTAAAGGTTTTTTATTTTGGAACTTTTTGAATTATGCTATTTGGAAGAGATTATTTATTGACAATGAATCTGTTGAAAGTCTTCTAAACGAATTAGAGTTGAAGTAATTATAGATCAATTTAGTTATTTTTGAAAAAATTAAAGATTAATAAGAAATGAATATTAAAAAGGCTAGTATAACCGGAGGTCAAATTCCAAAAGGCCAAGTTAAAGTAAGTGGTGCAAAGAATTCAGCAACAAAATTATTAGCTGCATCTTTAATTTGCGATAAGGAGGTTATTTTAAATAATTTTCCAACGGAGTTGGTGGATGCTAATTTCAAATTTGAATATATACAAGATATTGGAGGAATCTTAAATATAGATAGGGATAATGATCAGGTTAAAATTGATTCATCAAAATTATCTAGTGAAAATTTAGATCATTATAATTATGCATTTAGAACTACATATTTGTTAGTTCCAGGTTTGATTAAAAAAGATGGAAAAGCTAAAATACCCTATCCAGGTGGTTGTAAGATCGGACAACGAGGTTATGACTTGCACATGATGGTTTGGGAGAAACTAGGCGCTAAAGTTGAAGAGTTTGAAGATCATATTGAAGTTATTTCAGAGGGTTTTATAGGTACTGATATAAATTTCCCTATCTCTACCATTGGCGGAACAGAATCTGCACTTATTTGTGGAGCTATTGCTAAAGGTTTAACTACAATTAGAAATGCGTATATATCACCAGAGGTAGAAGATCTAATAAATTTTTTAAGGGCTTCAGGGGTTAATATCAAGGTAGTGGGTAATAGTTTTATTCAGATTGAAGGACAAAGCTATATTCCAGGTTCTATATACTCTATTATGCCAGATAGAATTGAAGCTCTAACTTGGATGGTTTATGGAATCCTTTCTAAAGGAGATATTACTATTTTAGACGTTCCATTTTCAACAATGGACATTCCGCTATTGCACTTAAAGGAAGCAGGTATTGATTTTTATCGAAATAGTAAGAATATTAGAATTTCTGATGATTGCTTAGTTAATGGAATTATTCAACCTTTTGAATTAGCAACAGGTACACATCCTGGTATTATTTCTGATATGCAACCATTCTATACTTTACTAGGTCTTCATGCAGATGGTTTTAGTAGAATATTTGATTATAGATACCCGGAGAGAATTAAATATTGTGAAGAACTTTCTAAGTTTTATAATGATAGATTAACATTTGAAAGCGGGAAGATTACTACACGAGGGGATAGTGATATCGTTCCAACTGCTGCAGAGGTTACTTCCACCGATTTAAGAGGCAGTATGGCTTTGGTTATTGCAGCTTTGTTAAGTGATGGAGTATCTGTAATTAACAATGTGGATATGGCGCTTAGAGGTTATAATAATCTTCAGAAAAAGCTATCAGAATTAGGTGTGCAAATTGAAATTACAGATCAAAAATGATATTAAAAGAGAATCAAGATTTAACTCTTTATAACAATTATAGAATTGAAGCTTTCTGTAAAAGAGCTTTTCTCCCACAAAACGAGGATGATTTTATAGAATTATATACCGTTCATAGAGATAGTAGGAAAATTATTTTAGGAGGTGGATATAATGTAATTCTGTCCAAAAAATATTATGAGGAAGATTTTTTGCTAATTGGGGAAACATTTGCCCAATACAAAGTTACAGGTAATATAATTGAAGCTGAAGCTGGAATCGAAATGAAAAAAATGAGTGAATTAGCATTAGCTCATAATCTTTCAGGTTTGGAAGTGTTTTATGACATTCCGAGCTCACTTGGTGGTGCAATCGTAATGAATGCTGGGGCAAGTGGTTCTGAAATCAAAGATCATTTTTTAAGGGCTAGATATTTAGATCTAGATGATTTAAAAATTAAGGAAATCACGAAAGATGAAGCCAGTTTTGAATATAGAAATTCATTTTTCCAAAAAAACACTAATAAAATTGTGTTGAAAGTTTGGTTAGAATTAATTCCGGGAGATCCAGTTATAATTAGAGAGAAAATGGATGATATTAAGACTTCAAGATGGGCTAAGCAACCTAAAGACTATCCTAATGCCGGGAGTGTTTTTAAAAGGCCGGAAGGTCATTATGTTGGCACAATGATTGAGGAATTGGGTCTAAAAGGTTTTACAGTAGGTGGCGCTCAGGTTTCTACAAAGCATGCAGGTTTCATTATTAATTATAATAATGCTACTGGAGAAGATGTGTTAAATCTTATTAAAAAGATTCAGGAAAAAGTTTATCAAGAATACAAGATTAATTTGGAAGTAGAACAGCGTATTATATAGTGTAAATAATGACCTTATTTTATATAATTGCGAATTTAAAAAAACGTAACACTGGGAAGGGAGGTAGTTTTCATAGTGCAGCCACTATTGCCAAGGCTATGTCTTTTAAACATGATGTATTTTTCTTCGTAATTGGGGATTTTGATTCTGAAGCTGTAGCTCAAATTTTAGGATCTAATCATATTTTTTTAAATACCTCTGGATTTTTTGGTAAAATTATTTCCTTATATCATTATTTAAAGTATTTATTTAAATTAAAGCCTGCTATAGTTCATGTTTTTGGTAATAATGTACTTTTTTTAACATATTTATCTCAGGTAATCGCAAAAAGTAAAACTGTTTTTACCAAATGTGGAAAAGGAAATTCAGGATTTAAATCAAATCATTTTCATAATGTTATTGCAATCTCTAATGAGAATTTTGAATTTTTAGAACAGCATAGAGACAATTTTGACTACCCAATTATGAACTTGGGATATTTTCCCAATCGAATCTTACCTTTTGAACAAGATGAGGCCTTGTGTAATTCTTTGAAGGACTTAATTAATTTTAAGAGGGATGATTTTATTATACTAAGAATTGGACGACTTAATTCTTATTATAAAGATGGTATTATAGCTACTATAAATTTTTTTCGAAATAGTTATTCCCACAATAGTCATGTAAAATTATTATTAATAGGTCACAGAGATCAAAGTTTAGATTTAACTGATTATGAAGGCTTAAAAAACATTTTCATTATAGATTCTCCAAAGTTTACTAATAATCCAAAATCTTTATTGTCAATTGCTGATATTAAAGTAACTAATGGAAGAACAACAATGGAGGCTTGTTACACTGGTGGTAATATTGCAGTACCAACCAAGAAACATGGTCTGGTAAGATTATCTAAAGATAACTGGAAAGCGATGTTACATTATAATTTTTCAGAACGAGTAGAGTTATCAGAAAATTTATTGGTATCTGAAGTGTATGATGAAAATTTCCCAAGGGAAATATTTCATGAAAATTTCAATGTAAATTCAATTTCAGACGGAATAACTACTTTTTATGAAAATTGTTATTATGAAAAGTTGAACATTAAAAATTGGATAATTTGGGGACGAATTTTCTTTAATAAATTTTAAATTTTGAAAAAACTAATAGAAAAATATTTTGAAAGTCTGGTTTATTTTTACAGAGCTTTGAAATACAAAGTCTTCATAATTTTATTATTAAGTGTTTTAATTGGTTTTCTGGATGGACTAGGACTAACAATGTTCTTACCATTGTTAACTATGGTTAGTGATACTGGCGGTACACAAAGCGCGAGTTCAGAAAATTTAAATTTTTTACTAAGGTTTATAACAGATTTAAATATTGATCTTACTCTAGTAAGAATACTTTTACTCATGGCTTGTTTTTTTATTGCTAAGAGTATAGTAGTTTACTTATATGAAGTGTATAAGGTTAATGTACAACAGCAATTTATAACCAAAATTAGGTTTACCAATCTTAGAAGATTAAATAATTTGGCATTTAAATACTTTATAAGTTCGGACCCTGGAAGAATCCAGAATACTATGACAGGGGAAGTAGATCGTGTTGCACGGGCATTTTTGACCTATTTTACTGCTTTTCAAGCGGGAATAATGGTGGTTGTATATATGTATTTTGCTTTTACAATTGATACTAAATTTGCGTTATTAGTTTCTGCTGGAGGTATTTTAACAAATTTTGTTTATAAAAAGATTTATAAAAACACCAAAGGTGCATCGAGGAAACTAACTGGTGAGAATAATGTTTTTCAAAGTTTGGTAATACAACATGTTTCAAATTTTAAATATTTAAAAGCTACAGGTAGTATATCTAAATATTCTAATAAGTTGAAAAGTTCAATTGATAAGATTGAGACGAGCAATGTGAGGATTGGTAAATTAGGGGCATTTTTAACTGCATCTAGGGAGCCTATTGTAGTGTTAGTGGTTGTAACAGTTATTTATATTCAAACTTCTCTTTTAGGTTCATCTCTAGGGCCAATCTTAATTAGTTTATTATTCTTTTACAGAGCTTTGAATTTTTTAATGCAAATGCAAAATCAATGGAATAAATTCTTGGCCGTTTCTGGATCTATGGAGAATATGTCTCGTTTTAGTGAAGAATTAAAACTTAATAAAGAGGAGAAAGGCTCGGTAGTAATTAGGGACGAGATTTCTAAAATAAAATTAAATAAGGTTATTTTTAATTATGGTCCTAACACTATAATAAATGGGGTTAGCTTAGATATTCCAAGACATAAGACTATTGCTTTTGTTGGAGAAAGTGGTAGTGGGAAAACAACTTTGGTAAATTTAATAGCCGGACTTTTACCAATAGATCAGGGTGAAATAATAATCAATAAAAATTTTATATCGGAACTGAATCTTACTTCATATCAGTCTAGAATTGGGTATATAACTCAAGACCCAGTAATTTTTAACGACACAATATTTAATAATATTACTTTTTGGGATGAAAAGTCTGAGGTTAATATTCTTAAATTTACTAATGCTATTAAAAAGGCAGCTATTTATGAATTTGTTCAGGAACAAGAAGAAAGAGAAAACACTTTATTAGGCAGTTTTGGTAGTAATCTAAGCGGAGGACAAAAACAGCGTATTTCTATTGCCAGAGAGCTGTATAAGGATGTTGAAATTCTTATTCTAGATGAAGCTACTAGCGCTTTGGACTCTGAAACTGAGAAAGAGATACAAAAAAATATGGATAATTTACAAGGGGACTATACCATTTTAATAGTGGCTCATCGTATTTCTACGATTAAAAATGCCGATAAAATTGTAATAATGAATAAAGGAAGAATTGAAGAACAAGGTAGTTTTCAAGAACTATACGATAGCTCAATTTATTTTAAGAAACTTGTATCACTTCAAGAACTTTCCTAAAAATTCCACATATTTTTCAATTAATAATTACAAAATATGCCTAAAATTTCTATAACTATACCTACACATAATCGCGCAAATTTAATTAGTCGTGCTATCAGGAGCATTAAAAATCAGAGCTTTGAAGATTGGGAACTAATTATTGTAGATGATGGATCTACAGATAATACTGAAGAAGTTATATCCCCTTTTTTAAAGGATGAACGAATTAAGTATGTAAATAAAATAAATTCTGGAGCTGCTCATTCAAGAAATGTTGGTGTTCAGCACTCTACTGGAGAATTTGTAACTTTTCTTGACAGCGATGATGAGGCCGATAAAGATTGGTTGCAAGAGTACATTAAGGTTATTGATTTGAATGACGCCAGTGTAGTGTGTTGTGGATTGGAAATCCTTGATGAATCGGGTAAATTAGTAGAAATAAAACTACCAGGTAAGCTAGAGGACTTGTTTGAGAATCATGAAGGGCAATTTACAAACGGGGGAAGTTACTTATTGAAAAAACAAATTTTCACAGCAATAGGTGGTTTTGACAATGAACTTCGTTCAGGACAACATACCGAATTATCAATTCGTTTAATTCCATATCTCGACCTAAATAACATTAAGATTTTTAATATCAAAGAATCGCATTTAAAAATACATATTCATTTAGGTGATAGAATTAGATATAATAATAAAGCTAAATACTTGGGATGTAAAAGAACTCTTACTAAGCATTATAATTTTTTTAAGTTAAGGCCAACTATTAAAAGCAACTATGAAGGTATTGTTGCTTTTAATGCCTACAAGATTGGTTTGAAAAAAGAAGCGAATCATTATGCATGGGAATCCTTAAAATCAAAACCATCTCTTAAAAAGATTTTAAGGATATTTAAATACAATTTATTCAAATCTTAAGAAAACTATTATTTAAAGTTTCAACTAGATGCTATAATTTCTAAAATAGCTTATGAATGACAAAAATAAATATTTTGCAGGTTTTATAATGACTTATAATAGATCTGAGCAAATTGAAAATACCATTAATTCAATTTTTGATCAAACATTATCCCCTTTAAAGTTACTTGTGGTGGATAATAGTGATAATTCCAATACGGAGGAATTAATATCTAATTTGGATAATCCGAAGATAATCTATCTACGTGTTGGACATAATTCTGGTCCTGCAGGTGCAGCAAAAATAGGATTGGAATATTTAGTTCAGCATGGATTTGATTGGGTGTATTGGGGTGATGATGATGACCCTCCAATATTTCTGGATGAATTTCAGGAGCTATTATGTTTAGCAGACAATTCTGATAATAATATAGCTGCTATTGGTTCTGTAGGTTCTAAATTTAATTATAAAACTGGATTAAGAGAGAGATTTAAAGATTCGGAATGTGATGGAGTTTTAGATTGCGATTCAATAGGAGGTAATCATAATCTTATTATCAATGCGAAGGTTATTCGCAATACCGGTATTTATCCTAATCCGGAGTTATTTTTTGGTTTTGAAGAATTTGAGTTTTTACAACGTTTGAAATTAAAGGGATTTCGAATTGTTGTTAATGGGAATTCACTTTTAAAGCATCGGGTTCATAGTAATCGGCTAAATATTAATTCGACTAGATCTTTAATACCGAAAAAAAGTATATCTAATTTAAAAAGAGATTACTATTCTTATAGGAATTTAATCTATATGTTAAATAACACTTTCGATAAAAAGAAATTAGCCAAAAAAATTGCGCTAAGGGCTTTAATTAAAATTCCATTTGGTTATCTAAAAGGTTGGAAATACGGTACTGAAAATTCAAAATTTATGCTAAATGCGGTAATGGATGCTTATCGAAGAAAATTAGGTAAAACTTACTAATAATGAAATCTAAATCATACAAATTTCTCAATTTCATCTCTAATTTATTTTTACCAGAATCTTGTAATTTAAGAGTTCTAGCGTATCATGATATAATTGATTCTAATAAATTTGAAGCTCAAATAAAGTTTTTGGTTAAATCAAAATATAATATTATTAGTGTAAATGATTTGCATGCATACCTTTATGATGGAAAAATTCTAACTAAAAATTCATTATTAATAACATTTGATGATGGTGATGTCTCTGTACTGGATCATGGTTTGCCAATATTGCGAAAATACGATCTGCCATCTGTAATGTTTGTCATTACTGGACTTATAAATTCTGCGAACACTTTTTGGTGTAGGTGGGTGGAAATAGCATTACAAAACCAAGGGAAATCATATGCAGAATCTAGAGTGGTTGTTAATAGCCTAAAAAAAATGTCGAATTCTGAAAGAGTAGCTTATTTAGAAAAACTGGATCCTGTTGCTTCTAGACAGCTAACTATAGATGATATGTTAAAGATGCAAAATGGAAAAATGTTCATTGGAAATCATACACATACTCATCCAATGGTTAATAAATGTACTGATCAGGAATTGAATAATGATCTAAAATTGTCTCTGGCAAGTTTTGAAAAATGGCAACTTCCAGGGGGTAAAATATTTGCATATCCCAATGGTAATTGGGATAAAGAATCTGAAGAGATTCTAAAAAATAACGGTATAGATATGGCCTTTTTATTTGATCATAAATTAAATAAAAAAGATATTAATCCTATGAGGATTTCTAGAATACGAGTGAATTCAGATACAGAATTGAATGAGTTTAAAGTTAAAATCTCTGGTTTGCACTCTAAATTAATGACCTTGAAAAATAGAATTGTATGATCTCATTTAGAGAAATTGAATACTCTACGGATGTTCCAGAGATCATTGATCTAATCCATCTAGGCCTTAGTGATAAAAACACTGAGGCTTCATTTTTATGGAAGCACTATGAGAATCCTTTTGGAAAATCATTAGGACTAGTGGCTTGTGACCAAAAAAAGATAGTAGGAGTTAGGATGTTCATGTTTTGGGAATTTATGAAGGAAGGAACGATAGTTAAAGCGATTCGTCCCGTAGATACTATAATTCATCCAGATTATAGAGGTAAAGGTTTATTTAAAGATCTAACCATGACAGGATTGGCTAAATTCAAAGATAGCTATGATTTGGTTTTTAATACTCCTAATAACAATAGTTTACCTGGTTATATTAAGATGGGATGGAAATATTACGAAGAAAATTTAAATTTTAAGTTTGGAATTATTTTTCCTTCCATGAGTGGTGAAATAACTGTAAAGAATGTTAGAAATGGTGATGTGGATATTAGTGAACTAAGTATAAATAACAAAGGGTTTAAAACTAACCTTTCTAAAGAATATTTAGATTGGCGTTATATAGATAATGATTACCAGATAGTATTAATAAATGCTTATGGTGCATCCGCTCTAGTAATATTTAGATTGGAAACCCTTAAAGGAATAAAAACATTAATTTTGATTGACTACATTGGAGATCAAAACCTTATGAAAGCTTCTCTAAGTAAACTGGCAAAAATTAATAAGGTATTTTTGCTTTATTATTTAGATAATGAGAAATTACATTTAAGATTCTCTAAACGAAGAGGGAATTCTGTTGTAGTGTACCGGGATGATAATTTAAAAATAATAGAAGATTTACAGTTTTCTTCAGGTGATCTGGAAGGTCGCTTATAAATAGATTTATAAAATTTATGAAAATAATAATTTTAATTAATTCTCTGGGAGCTGGTGGGGCGGAAAGGTCAATGGTAGAATTTGCGAAATTTCTTCAATTAAGGGATGATGTAAATTTACAAATTGTTTGTTTGAAGCATAAAAAGATAGGGCTGGAAGATGAGGTTAATAATTTTGGAATACACACTGTGTATTATGAAGGTAGTAATAATTTAAGGTCAAAGATAAAATTTGTTTCACAAATTGTAAAGGATGAAAATCCGGATATTATTCATTCTGTCTTAGCAGAATCTAATCTGATATTGAGATTATCCAGATTTTTTGTTAGCAAAGGTAAAGTAATTCAAAGTCTTGTTAATACTCCCTATTCTTTGGAAAGAAAAAAAGATAGTGAACTCTCTTGGCAGAAATTTCAGCTTGCTAAAAAAGTTGATGAGTGGACAGCAAGATTAACCTCAGATATTTTCTACCATGCCATAACTAAAGAGGTTTATCATCATTATTTACCTTTATTTAAAATAAATGATAATTATAGGATTATCTATAGAGGGAGGAAAGAAAATACAAATGTAAAATCTTCTTCTAAAAATAATGATTTTCATTTACTAAACACTGGGAGGCAAGAATTCGCTAAAGGTCAGATTGATATTTTATATGCTATAAATTTTTTAAAAGAAGAATATGATATTACTAATATCAAGTTGCAGATTTTAGGAAGAGAGGGGCAATACACAAAAAAAATACTTAATTATATTTCTACTAAGAATTTGAGTGATCAGGTTAAGATACATGGTTTTGTAAATGATGTAGAAAAGAGATTGGTAGATGCTGATGCTTTTATTTTCCCTTCTTATTATGAAGGCTTAGGTGGGGCTTTATTAGAGGCTTTCTCTGCTAAACTCCCTTGTATTTGTTCTAATATTCCAGTTTTGAAAGAAGTTGTTGGATCAGATCAAGGTGCTTTATTCTCTCAACCAGGAGATTATCAAGCACTTGCCATGAATATTCTAAAGCTGCGTAATGATGAAACACTTAGAGAAAAATTGGGGAATTACTCATATAAAAGATTCAAGGAAAATTTTGATTTGAATACTATAAATGCTGAAATGTTTCAAATGTATAATGATGTTCTAAAAATGGAAGTCTAAGATGAAAATTCTTCAATTAGTTACCAAACGCCAATATCGTGGTGCAGAAGTTTTTGCAGCAAATCTTAGTTCAGAATTAATAGGTTTAGGGCATGAAATAATTTTCGCTGGTTTATATAAAAATGATGATAACATTTTAAATGTAGATAATGCAGATAATTATGATCTGGTAGGTGATAAAAGTGGGAGTTTTTCTGTAGCCTTGGTTTTGAAATTAGTGAATCTTATAAAGAAAACCAAACCAGAAATTATTCAGTGTAATGGTTCCGATACTTTAAAGTATATGGTTGTAGCGTCTTACTTTATTCCGAAAACTCCAATAGTTTATCGTAATATAAGTATGATAAGCGAATGGGTATCTGATGGGATTAAAAAAGATTTATATAAGCAGATCTTTAAAAAGATTGATCATGTAACTTCAGTTGGTGAAGAAGCAATTAATGATTTTATAAAAACTTTTGATTATCCAAAAGAAAAAACAACGGTTATAAGAAGGGGAATTCCAATTAAAAAAGTTGATAAATCTATTGAATCACAAAAGTTAAGAGCTCAATTGAATCTTCAGAAAGATGATAAGATTGCTATACATATTGGTAATTTTAGTCCGGAAAAAAATCACATATTCTTGTTGGATATTTTTGAAGACATAAAGTTAACTCAGCAAAATTTAAAATTGGTTTGTGTTGGAAATGGCGTACTATTCAGTTTTATTCAAGAAGAAATAATTAAGAGAAACTTAAAAAACACCGTATTTCTTTTAGGTTTTAGAAAGGATATTCCAGAACTTTTAGCATCTTCAGATTGTTTTGTTCTTGCAAGTAAAGTAGAAGGTGTTCCGGGAGTGATTCTGGAAGCGGGAAGTCAACATGTTCCTTCTATAGCTACCAATGTTGGAGGAGTTTGTGAGGTTCTTGAGAATGGAAAAACCGGATTCATAATAGACGATTTTAATCAGGATGAATTTAAAAATACCTTACTCAAAATAATTAATAACCAGGATTTAAAAACTGAACTGGGGGCTAATGCGTATAATTTAGTAGTTCAAGAGTTTAATCCATTAAAAAATGCTCAGAAATTCGAAGATTTATATGGTGGATTAATTCACGATAATTAATTGGGGCGCAGAATTGAATAGATGAGAATATTACAGATCATTCAAAAAAAACAATATAGGGGAGCAGAGATCTTTGCAAGCCAACTTTCTAATCATTTAATTGAATTAGGGCATATTGTAGAAATGGTTAGTATATATGATGGTGATGCATTATTGCCATTCCAGCAGAAAATAAGTAATCTCTCATCTGAAAAATCAAATAGATATTTTGATATTGCTGGTTGGAGAAAATTGAATCAAACAATTTTAGATTTTAGGCCAGATGTAGTACAAGCGAATGCTGCAGATACTTTGAAGTATGCAGTATTTTCCAAAATGATATTTAGATGGAAACAACCTATCTTCTACAGAAATGCTAGTACTTCTAGTTATTATATCAAATCTACTTTTTCAAAATTAATTAATTCCCTTTTACTCAAGAAGGTCTATGAAATTATATCTGTATCTAATGCATCGAAGAAGGATTTAAATAATCTCTTTCCATTTACAAAGTTAAAGACGATAGTGATACCCATAGGCATTGAGTCTAATAGTGAAAAACCTATAGAATTGGGAGCTAAAAGATATAATATTATTCACGTGGGCTCTTTTACTCGTGAAAAAAATCATTCAGGACTATTATTAATTTTTAAAAAGATAATAGAGAGATGTCCTAATACACATTTGCATTTGTTTGGTGAAGGTCCATTACGTAAAGGAATTGAAAATAAATCTATTGAGATGGATTTATATCAACACATAACTTTTTATGAGGGTGTTCATAATCCTTTGCCATATATTTCTGGAGCTAGTGTACTGATGTTACCTAGTAATATTGAAGGATTGCCAGCAGTTCTTTTAGAAGCAATGTACTGTAAAACTCCGGTAATTGCTTATAATGTTGGCGGTATTTCCGAAATTATATCGAAGGATACGGGTAGTTTAGTGAAGAAAGATGACATCGAAGATTTTGCTAATGAGTTCTTAAAGCTAATTAATAATCAAAATGATATTAGATTAACTAATGCGTTTAACTTGGTAAATTCTAAATATATGAATTCAAAAATTGCAAAAGAATTTACTGATGTATATAAGGCCTATTTTCAATAACAATGTGAAAGCAAAACTTTTTATCTAATCTGTTCTATATTTTCTATTAATTTATTTAATTCTGTTTAATAGCTTGTCTTCTTTTTGAAATGACTTAAATTTGTCGCCTTACTTTAAATACATGCAAAAAATAAAGGTTTTACATATAATAAAATCATTGGGCAGAGGTGGAGCAGAAATGTTATTACCGGAAACCCTGAAAATTCATGATATCTCAAAATTTGAATTTCATTACATTTATTTTCTTCCTTGGAAAGATCAAATGGTTTCAAGTATCGAAGAAGCTGGGGGTAAAGTAACTTGTTTCTCGGCTAAGAATAATATACAGCTGTTAAAACAATTTAAGAGTGTAGTTGACTATTGTACGAGAAATAATATTGATGTAATTCACTGCCATCTCCCATGGGCTGGTTTTTTAGGTAGGCTTGTTTATAAGAAAACTAAAATACCCACTGTTTATACAGAGCATAATATGCAGGAGCGATATCATATAATTACTAAAAAGATAAATCAATTTACGTTTAATTCGCAAAGCTTAGGCTTAGGGGTTTCAGAAGATGTAACTAATTCAATTAAGAAGAATATTAATCCAAATATTCCCGTAAGAACACTTTTAAATGGCGCAAATACAGAATCATTTAGGAGAGATAGTGCTATAGGTATTGATGCAAAGACTGAATTAGGAATTCCGAAAGATGCAATAGTAATTGGTAATGTAGCTGTTTTTAGATTTCAAAAAAGAATTGTAGAGTGGCTTCAAGTACTTAAAAAAATCACCCTAAGAAATTCTAATGTTTATGGAATAATAGTTGGTGCAGGTCCATTGGAAGAAGAAATAATGGCTGAGTTAATTCGATTGGATCTACAGAACAAAGTAAAATTTACTGGATTGAAAACCAATGTGAAACCTTATTTTTCCGCAATGGATATCTTTATGATGAGTAGTTCTTTCGAGGGATTGCCAATTGCACTTTTAGAGGCTATGAGCATGGAATGCGCAATAGTTTCAACTAATGCAGGAGGGATAAAAGAAGTGATAATTCATGAGCAGAATGGATTAACCTGTGACGTTTCTGAATGGGAGAAATTAGCTGATCTTTGTTTAAGATTAATAAATAATCCAAATGAGCTTGAAGCTTTCAAAAAAGCGGCAAGAGAAAGAGTGCTTCAAGAATTTAGTTTAAATAAAATGATTAAATCTTTAGAAGCATTATATGAAGAATTGTTAGTTACAAAAAAGTAACAACTATTTTTAGTTAGCAAAAATAAATTCTTGATCTATGATTATTAGGGAAGGTACATCTTCTGATACTAAAGAGATAATCTCTGTTTTAAAAGCGAGTTTAGGAGAATCTAAACTTCCTAAAACAGAGGAGATATGGCAGTTTAAACACTTTGATAATCCATTTGGTAAATCACTAATTCTTTTAGCTGAAGAAGATGATAAAATAGTTGGTGTTCGAGCGTTTATGCGCTGGCAATGGCAAATGGGTAATAAGGTGTTTTCGGCTTATAGAGCTGTAGATACCGCAACACATCCTAATTATCAAGGCAAAGGTATCTTTAAAAATTTAACCCTTCGAGCATTAGAAATTGCTAAAGAAAATGGAGATCATTTTATTTTTAATACACCAAATTCTCAAAGTTTACCTGGCTATATTAAAATGGACTGGAAAAAAGTCAATAAGCTTAAGGTTCATTTAGCTCCGGTAAATCCAATAAATTTTATAAGATCTAAAAAAGATCATCAATATTTTATTCAAAAAAACAGAAATGAAAGTTCATTTGATGAATTAGTGAGAAATTTTAATGCTATTAATGCGTCAAGACCAGAATTATTTAGTGTGAAATCTTCGGAATACTTAGCGTGGAGGTATGAAAATAATCCTTTGCAGAAATATGATGTTAGATCGGATGATGATTTTTATTTAGCAACTTATATTAAAAAGCATAAAAAATTTAACGAACTAAGAATTGTAGAACAAATATATATAGATAAAAAGGGTTTAAAAAAATTGAACGATGAAATTAAGCTTCTAACTAAAAATTTGAATGTTCATGTTATAACAAATTCTAAAAAGCTCCCTAACATTTTACAGCTTTCTGGTAATCTTGGCCCCATTCTTACGTTGAGAAATCTAAATTTTGATAAAGCTATGAATGATGAGCTATTAGATCTTAATAATTGGAATTATACTATTGGTGATTTAGAATTATTTTAATATGTTAGGAGCCATTTTTCTTATTATTTTTTTGCATTTGATAAATCAAGGGATTTTTAATTATTTTGAGAATAAGCATGCATTTTTTTCGAAAAAATTAATGAATATTCTTTTTGTTTATCACATATTTTTTTGGTTAGTATATTATTTGTATGCTTTGTTTAATAATTCAGATTCAAAACTATATTTTGATCGACCCCAAAATCCAATTATGGGATGGATGGATTTTTTTGGAACCAGTACCACATTTATAGACTTTCTTTCGTGGCCAATAATTAATATTTTGAATTTTAATTATGAGATGATGATGGTGTTCTATGCATGGTTAGGATACCTTGGGTTTTTATATGCTTATTTATTTTTTCGTGAAAATATTCCTTTAAAAATAAAGGTTTTCAAAAAATTCGATTTACTAACATTAATTTTATTTTTTCCAAATATGCATTTTTGGACTTCATCTTTAGGAAAAGGTGCGCCAATTTTCTTGGGATTGATGATGTTTGCATATGCCATAAAAAATCCAAAAGGTAGATTAATTACCTTAATTATAGGATCACTAATTATTTATTTTATAAGACCTCATGTTTTCTTATTTGTGGCAGTAGGAACAGTATTGGGTTATATGACAGGGAAAGAGAAGATTTCATTGGGTAAAAAATTGCTCATTTACGTTTTTATGATAGGAGGATTAATTCTTGTTCAGGACCAAATATTAGGAATAGCTGGTTTAGATGGCTCAGAGGATTTAGTCTCAGATTTTGAAAATTTTTCTGACGATAGATCTGCTTCATTAGGTAATTCAGGTTCGGGAGTGGATATGTCTTCTTATCCTTTGCCTTTAAAATTATTTACATTTTGGTTCAGGCCGCTTTTCTTTGACGCGCCAGGATTATTGGGATTAATTACATCTGTAGAGAATTTGATCTACTTATTGCTTTTTATAAAAATTTTGAAAAAAGATTTTATAAGTTTTATTAAAAGCTCTACTGTTGTAGTCAAAATGAGCTTGGTGGTTTTCTTTTTATCTTCCTTTGCAATGACTTTTATAATGTCGAATCTAGGTATCATAATGAGACAAAAATCCATGGTAATGTATTTCTTATTCTTTGTTATATATTATTATTTAGCACAGAAAAAATATGATAAAATTATAAAAATTAAAAAGTTACGAGAATTTCAAAGTGTTACTCAATGAACTGAAATTGTTACTTAAACTGTTTATAAGAATATTTAATGTTAAGTTTTTATGCGATCCTTTTGATTGTATTTTATATGTGATGTTATGATAAAAGAAGGTGGTTATTTAGTAGTATCGTTAGATTTTGAACTGCTTTGGGGAGTTTTTGACAAGGTTGATTATAAAGAAAAGGAAACTTATTTTTCCAATACAAAACGAGTAGTACCTCAATTATTAGAACTGTTTAAAAAGTATGAAGTTCACGTTACTTGGGCAACTGTAGGGATGTTATTCAATGAGAATTGGACAGAATGGCAAAAAAATCTTCCATCTACTCTACCTGAGTATACAAATTCTAATATTTCAGCATATAATTATGCTAATACAGTTCGTAACGAAGAAGTAGAAGAAATGTGCTTTGCCAAGGATTTAATTTTACAGATATATAATGCTCCTTTTCAAGAAATTGCCACTCATACTTATTCTCACTATTACTGCTTGGAATCTGGACAAACTTTGGAGTCTTTTAAAGCAGATCTTAAAATGGCAATAACGATTGCAAAAGACATGGGGATATCACTAAAATCATTAGTCTTTCCTAGAAATCAATTTAATGAGAGTTATTTAAAAGTTTGTTATGATTTAGGTATTGAAAATGTACGATCTAATCCATCTAATTGGTACTGGACTAACGTCCAAGGGGATTCATTAAGAGATAAAATATTTCGAACTGGCGATGCTTATATGGGATTGAATGATAAATCCTATAAAATTTCGGAAATAAGAAACAAAAAAAATCAACCTATCTCTCAAAAAGCAAGTAGATTATTACGTTCATATTCTAGTTCTAGTTTGGTAAATTCTCTTAAATTGAAAAGAATAAAATCTGAAATGACTAAGGCTGCAAAGAATGGTGAAATTTATCATTTATGGTGGCATCCTCATAATTTCGGAAATAATCCTGAAGATAATATAAAGGATTTAAGGGAGATTTTAGATCATTATAGTTATTGCCATAGCAAGTTTGGATTTAATTCTTTAAACATGATGGAAATAGGAAATAAATCACATTTACAACCAGAGGTTTAATTATCCAAATCAATAAAAAATTACAATTGTGTATATTTAATTTATGAATTTAGATACACACTTAATTTCTATTATTATCCCAACGTTTAATCGCTCAAATACTATAAGAAGAGCAATTGAAAGTGTGCTAAATCAAACCTCGTCAATTTGGGAATTAATTATAGTTGACGACGGTTCCATAGATAATACTAGAGAAGTTATTGAGAGCTATATTCGGAATCCAAAGGTCAGCTATTTTTATCAGAAAAATAAAGGAACTTCAGCTGCCCGAAATTTCGGAGCTTTGCAAGCTAAAGGTGAATTTTTGATATTCCTAGATTCTGATGATTTTGTATTTTCTGAGTTGATAGGTGAAATTCAAAAATTAAATTTAAATAGTTTAGATCTGATTTCATGGGAAGTCCTTAAAACATGGGACGGTGATCAAAAAATCTGGAAGCCTAAACGATTGGACTCGATGTATAATCACGTAAAAGCAAATTTTCTGGCTGGGAGTGTGGCTTATAGAAAAAGTCTATTCTTTGAGGTAGGGGGATTTGATGCAAATATAAAATTTGGTGAGAACTATGAATTAGGTCTTAGAATTAGTAAATATAAAGGTTTGAAATTGGAAATTATTAATAAACCATTATCTGGATATCTCCTAGATTCAACGAAACGAACAAGTGATTCTCCCATCAATAAATTAATATCCTATTTTCATCAATATAGAAAACACAGACTTATATATATATCTAATAGCAAACAACATGCTCAGTTACTATATATGATTGGCTATAATCTAGAGAAATTAAATAAAAAGAATTCAGCCTTGAAAGTATATGTTAGAGCTTGGAAGACTTATCCGTATAAACTAAAGGCTTTGTTAAAAATTATTTATCTAAAAATGTCTTGATGAAAGTAGTTTATATTATTGACACTTTGAACGGATATGGAGCAGAAAAAAGCATCGTTCAGATAGCTATAGGTTTAAATAAAATAACTCCGGTAGTTATTCAACTTTTCGCAGGAGATTATTTATTGAAATTATTGGAGTTGAATTCAATAAAAGTTTATTCTCTAAATCTGGAAAATGAATCTAACCATAGACTTGAGCAGATAATTTCAATTATAGCTGTAGAGAAACCAGATATTATTCATTCTACTTTATTTAGGTCTGATATGCTTGCGCGAAAATTGAAAAAGTTGTTTCCTTCTATAATTTTGGTTGGAAGTTTTGTGAGCAATTCTTATAGCAAAAATAGATTTAAACAACTCTCATTTGTTTCTAGTCTTAAATTAAGGTCCACGCAAATAAGGGATAGAATTACTATGATAAATGTGGATTATTTTATTAGCAATTCTCAAGCTATTAAAGATAGCAATATTAAAGCGCTTGGTGTTAAAGGTGATATTGTTGATGTTATTTATAGGGGCCGAGGTATTGATAATAAACAGCAAAACATCGAAACAATTAAACAAATAAAAAATGATTTAGGTATAGGGCAGAATATTAAAGTTTTTCTAAATGTTGCTAGACTGAGCAAAGGTAAAGGGCAAATAGAGCTTATTAAAGCATTCAAAAACCTTAGCGATAAAGAATCTGATGTAATCCTTCTATTAGCTGGAGAAGGCAAGCTTAAAGGTGAATTAAGAGAATTGATACTTTCTTTGAACTTAGAAAATGATGTAATTCTCTTAGGGTATAGAAACGACGTTTCAAATTTACTTGAAATAGCAGACTATTTTATTTTTCCATCATTTTTTGAAGGTCTTTCGGGAGCACTTATAGAAGCAATTTTATCAAAAACACCTTGTATTATTTCTAATATTCCAGAGAATATGGAGTGTTTTCCAGAGAATACTTCACTCAATTTTAAACTAGGGAATATTGAAGATTTGAGTTTGAAGATGGAAGAAGCATTAACCTTAAAAAATTGGAATCAAAAAACAAATTTAGCTTATGCATATGCACTTCAGAATTTTGATATTAATAAAGTGTGTGAAAAGTACGACAGGTTTTATGAAAGAATAATAATAGAAAAATCAATCTAAAGTTATTCTTATTTGCCGAAGTATTTGAATTTTAAAAATTCCGTAAAAGTTAAACTTCCATCCAAAACGGAAAATTTTTTAAGCTGGAAATATATTAAAGATTTGTACGAGTTTATAGCCAGATTTTCAAAATGTTTCTTGAGTAAGTTATTGGTATCACGCTGATAATATTCACTTAAATTTTTATATGTTAAGATTTTAGATCTATTTTTTTTTTCGTATAAACTATGTGACCATATTCCTCCTAAATGTTTTCTATATAAGGATGGTTCAATGCTATCTAAAAATTTGCCATCTCCATGATTTCCAAGTAAACTAATTATAAAGGTATCTACATTAATTACATTAATCATTTCTTCTGGTATTTGCTGGAATAAATTTCTAAAACATATTGTAAGTAGAAGTGGATGGTATTTATTAGTTTTTAGGTCATAAGAGTTAATATTAAAAGTTGGTTGATTATTTTCTTCAGCGCTTAGAGTTGTTAAGCTTTTTTCATCAATAGTTTTAAAGGAATGATAACTAAATGAGTATTCTGGATGAGTAGCTAAATAATCAACTTGTTTTTGGAGTTTAAATTGATCTGTCCAAGCATCATCACCCTCGCAGAAGGCTATATAATCTCCGTTCGCAGAAAATAAATTATAGAATGCATTAAAATTCCCGGTTGGATTATTAAGAACCCATATTTTATTTTCAGGTGTATGTAAAAATAGTCGGATTTCTTCTGGGAAAGTCTTCGCATATTCTATACAAATATCACGGGTTTTATCGGATGATTTATCTTCTCCGATTAATATTTCAAAATTAAAATTCGTTTTTTGAGCTAGAATAGAATCTAAACATTGACTGAGATATTTTTCATGATTAAAAGTTTGAACAATTACGCTAACTAATACGTTATTGGGAACTTCGTTTTTATAATGATAGACACTAGTTTTTTGAAACTCTTGCTTAAATTGACTAAAATTCATTATTTTAAAAATCTATTTCCCAATTGTTCAGAATTTAGTTTTCTTTTAATTGTGCCTTTATTGGAATATACTTCATTTGGCTTTGTATCCCTTTCAATGGCGCAATTCATTCCAATTATGGTATTGTTACCTATTTTGATATTCTGCTTTATAGAGGCGTTCAATCCTACATAACAATTTTCTCCAATATTCACATTTCCTCCAGTCTTGCTTCCGCTTAATAGACTGTTTTTACCAATGGTAGTGTGATGACCTAAACTTGAAGTAAAAATTACACAGTTGTCTGAAATTTTTATAAAAGGTTGAAGTACACAACCTTCATCTATAAAAACATTATTTCCTGTAACTAAATTATTCCAAAATTTACTTTTCGAGGAAATATAATTAGCTAAAGCATATCCTTTTAATACTGATTGGTCAAAGATTCTTTTTCTAATATCATTGTTCCCAACTGCAATAAATAAAGAGTGAACATCTGGAGGGTAAGTACTATCAATCGATTCAAATTTTACTATGGGCTTATTCTTAAAAGAATTAAACTCTAAGAATTTTTCTTCAATGCAAAATGCGATAACTTCATACTCACTATCATTTTCAAAAACATAATTTACATATTCTGCAAATTTTCCTATTCCATAAATAATTAATTTCTTCTTTATCATATAATTAAAATAATCTTCCTTCTTTCAAATATATAGCTTTTACCAGAATTGGTTTTATATTATCAATTAATAAAACCATATCTAAATAAAATTTAATCTATAAGCATTTCTATAAATGAAACATACGGTATTTCCTTCATATGATTACTTAAATTTTACGGTAATTATGTCTTTAGTCGATTATAAAGTCCGCCTGTCGAATTTATAATTTTCATGTGTTCTTAAGTGGTAATTTAATGTAATGAACTTAAAAACAGATGATTATGAAGAAGATATTACTTATTTTGTTTATTGTTTTAATTCAAGTTTCATGTTCAGTTGATCCAATTGAAGATGAACTACAAATTACTAAACATTTAGATGTTACAACTGAAATTATAGGATGTGCGGGGCCAGACAAATCTACGATCCTTACCCGTTCGGAAGCTAGTATTAAAGAAAGTTGGGATGAGGTTCGGAAAATATATGTGAATTTACTACCCGCTGGAGTAAGTACTAAAGGAACTTTTAATCCTTCTATTTGGGAAATAATACATCAATTTAATGAGGAAAATCTGGGCTTTTTTACTACTGAATATTCTTTGGATGAAGGTGAATGCTTGGATACTGTTCTATTAACCATTCAAGTTATAGAAGATCCATTAAATATACCTCCCTGTGAACCGGTTGATGCAGGTTCAGATAATTCTGTTGAAATTGAACAAACTACAGCAACTAACATTGAAAGTTGGGATGAAGTAAGAAAACTTTATCTAGGTTTATTACCGCCAGGTGTTAGTAGAGCAGGTACATTTAGCCCTTCCATTAAAAATATTATTGCCGCTTTTCAAAATCAACCTATTGGGGATTTTTCAACGGTGTATACCATTGGTGAAGGTGAATGTACAGATAGCGTCATCCTTACGGTAAAGGTAATTAAGGATAAGGATTCAGACCCAATTTGTAACGGAGTAACCGCTGGACCAGATAATTCTATTACACTAACAAGATCTGTTGCAGCTAATATTGAAAGCTGGGATGAAGTTAGAAAATTATATTTAACGCTATTGGCTCAAGGTATCTCTAGACAAGGGACATTTGATCCATCAATATGGGAACTTATTCGTAATTTTCAAAATAATCCAATTGGAGAGTTTACAACTACGTATACTATTATAGAAGGTGATTGTTCAGATTCTGTTGAATTAACGATAAAGGTGGTTGAAGATTGATTTAATTACTCATATCTTGTAAAGAGCAGGGGATTGTATCCAACTGCTCTTTTTTTATCATTAAACCGAGGAATTTACATATAGTTACTTTGTCGTAGTAATTAGATGTTAATAATGCGATATAGTTCTCATGCATCATTATGATATACTTATGTAGAATTTCCACAGTTTTGTGTAGAAACTCTGAATTTTAAACTTAATAAGTAGTCTTATTATTATTAGGCATGAAATTATTTTAGCACGCTAATTATCAATAATAGGTTGATTCGTAGAGTAATCCGCCAATTGTACAACATTGGTTGCGATATTAACTCTTAAATGGTTGAAAATTTGCATTTCATAGTAAAATAATAATTACTATGAAATTCGAAATATCTGAGCTTTATGATTTGGTGGATGTTATATTTCTTATTCCATTTCTATATCTTCTTACTCAATATTCATTTAAGCAACTGAAAAGAAAACATGAATTCTTTTCAGTTCCATTAATGAATAAATTATTTTTCTATCATATCTTTTTTGGAGTTTTTTATTATTTATATGCAACATTTAATCCTTCTGATTCTCATAAATATTTTACTTGGCCCCAAAGAGTTGGGAGATCATGGGGAAGTTTCTTTGGTACTGAAACAACATTTATCAATTTTATTAATTACCCATTTATTAACTACTTAGGATTTAGTTATGAGATGATGATGCTGCTTTATACATGGGTAGGTTTTATGGGTTTTGTTTTTGCATATCTATTCTTTAAAGAAAACATTTCTATAGATGTCAAAGTATTTAAAAAAATAGATTTTTTATCTTTAATATTATTTTTGCCAAACATGCATTTTTGGACAGCATCTTTGGGGAAAGGAGCTTTAATATTCTTTTTTATAATGATGTTTTCCTACTCCATCTCAAAACCTAAGAACAGGTATTTGGGAGTTGTTATTAGTTCTCTCTTTATTTTCTATATTAGACCTCATATATTCCTTTTGGTTGCAGTTTGTGCAATATTTGGATTTTTAACAGGTAGACAAAAGTTTAGTTGGAAGATAAAATCTGTTGTATGTAGTTTTCTACTTTTAGCAATATTCCTAGCTAAAGATAAAATTCTAGGTGTGGTGAATCTAGAAAATTCTCAAAATTTAGTATCAGATTTTATAAACTTTACCTCAAAGCGAGCTAGCTCTTTAAGTGAGAGCTCATCTGGCGTAAATATGGCTGGTTATTCTTTTCCTGAGAAAATGTTTACATTTTGGTTCCGTCCTCTATTTTTGGATGCTCCAGGTATTTTAGGGATCATTGTGTCTTTTGAGAATCTTATTTATCTCTTACTTTTCTTAAAGATTTTTAAAAGAAACTTCGTTCAATTTATAAGAACCGCACCCTCTAATGTGAAAATGAGTTTAGTGCTTTTCTTATTAACTTCTTTTGCAATGACGTTTGTTATGTCTAATCTGGGGATAATCATCAGACAAAAGTCCATGATAATGTACTTTCTATTTTTTGTAATTTATTATTTCTTAGCTCATGAAAAGGCCATTTCAGAGAAAGTAAAATTAAATACACTAAAAGTGTACGAATCGTTTCCTAAGGCAGCCTAAAACTTCTGTCAGAAATTTTACTTTATAAATATCTATCGATTAATTTTATCTGAGTTAATTATAATATTTTTACAGAAAATATATATTTTGCACAAATTAGTTCGAATTACCACTATACCACTTTCTCTTGAAAAGCTTTTAGAAGGACAGTTAACATTTATGAATGATCATTATGAAGTTACGGCTATTTCTGCGGAGAAGCCTAGACTTGATAAATATGGTGTAGATAATCATGTGAATACTCACTGGGTAGAAATGACAAGAGCTATTACTCCAGTTCAAGATTTAAAGGCAGTATATAAATTATATAGGTATTTTCAGAAAGAAAAACCGGAAATTGTTCATACTCACACCCCAAAGGCGGGAATTGTAGGGATGTTGGCGGCTAAATTGGCAGGAGTTCCTATAAGATTGCATACCGTAGCTGGTTTACCGCTTATGGAGACTACGGGTATTAAAAGAAAGATTCTGAATGCTGTAGAAACTTTCACCTATAGCTTAGCTACCAAGGTTTTTCCTAATTCGTATGGTTTAAAGAAAATCATTTTAGAGGCTAATTTTGCAAAGGAAGATAAGTTGAAAGTATTGGGAGAAGGCAGTTCTAACGGTATAGATACACAATATTTTAATCCCGAAAATTATTCAGAAGAATTTCAAAATAATCAAAAGAAAGAACTGCAAATTCCTGAAAATAATTTAGTCTTTATCTTTATAGGGAGATTGGTTTCCGAGAAAGGAATCAATGAACTGGTAGAAGCATTTACAGAATTATATTTAAATAATTCTGCTATAACTTTAATGCTTGTTGGCCCATTTGAGCAGGATTTAGATCCATTATCTGCACAAACCTTAGAACTTATAAAAACACATCCAGGTATTGTTGCTGTTGGCTATCAACAAGATGTGCGCCCTTATTTCGCTGTATCCAATATTCTAACATTTCCAAGTTACAGAGAAGGTTTTCCAAATGTCGTGATGCAAGCAGGAGCAATGGGAATTCCTTCTATTGTATCTGATATCAATGGATGTAATGAAATTATAAAAGAAGGAATAAATGGATTAATTATACCAGCTAAAAATAAAGCAGCCCTTAAAGAATCAATGAAAAGATTTATTGACGATAAAGCTCTTACTGTAAATTTAAGCAAATCATCTAGGAGCGAAATAACGTCGAAATATGAAAGAAAGGTTTTTTGGAAACTGCTTTTGAAGGAGTACAAAGGTTTGGAAAACGTTTACATTGGGTAATACACTAGATTAAGTTTTTATTAAGATAAGGTTTCATACTTTTGCAACTATTTAAAACTGGATTAAACCATTGCATTTTATTCTACGTATAGATAGAGAAATGTACTAAATTGTAATATGTATCAAAAGATTTTCAAGCCTTTAATAGATTTTGTGTTAGCTTTTGCGGCATTATTAGTTTTAAGTCCGTTATTGATCTTTGTTGCCATAGCCTTAGCTTTGGCAAATAGTGGAAGCCCATTTTTTTTTCAATTAAGACCGGGCAAAAATAAAAATATCTTCAAGATCGTTAAGTTTAAAACAATGTCTGATGCCAAGGATGATCAGGGGAATCTTCTTCCTGATGCCGATCGTTTGACGGGAATAGGAAAATTTGTTCGTAAAACTTCTATTGATGAAATACCTCAATTATTAAATGTTATTAAAGGAGATATGAGCTTAATAGGACCACGTCCATTATTACCACAATATTTACCAATATATAGTGAAAGGCAAAATAAAAGGCATTTAGTTAAACCTGGAATTACGGGATGGGCTCAAGTAAACGGTAGAAACGCAATTAGTTGGAATCAGAAATTTGAATATGATTACTGGTATGTTGAAAATCTATCTTTTGTATTAGACGTGAAGATTATTTTTAAAACCATCCAGAAAGTAGTGGTCTCTGAAGGAATTAATGCCGAAAATATGGCTACTTCAGAACCTTTTAATGGCTCAAATTAAATTATGAATATTTACGGAGCAAGTGGTCATGGGAAAGTAATTATAGATATTATAAAATCTATAAATGGAAAAATTACTACTGTTTATGATGATAATAAAGCTGTAATCAAAGTTTATGGATTTGATGTTTCTCATGAGTTAACACCAGAAATATTGAATTGTGGAACAGTTTTGGCAATCGGTGATAATTCAATTCGAAAAAGAGTAGCTGCGAGTTTTAAAGGTAACATCAGTGAGGCACTGTTACATGCTTCTTCGGAAGTATCAGAATCGGCAGAGATTAGTAATGGTACTGTTGTGATGGCAAATTCTAGTATTAATGCAGATGTTAAAATAGGTTCTCATTGTATTATTAATACAGGAGCAGTGGTAGAGCATGATTGCATTCTATCAGATTATGTGCATATCTCACCAAATTCAGCGTTAGCTGGTAATGTAGAGATTGGCGAAGGAACTCATGTTGGAATTGGAGCCGTTGTGATACCTGGGGTTAAGATTGGGTCTTGGGTTAAGATTGGTGCTGGAGCAGTTATTATTAACGACATACCAGATTTTGCAGTAGTAGTGGGTAATCCTGGTAAAATTATAAAGTATACGAAATAAGTTTATGGAAAAGAATAAGATTTGGTTATCATCTCCACACATGGGTGGAAACGAGCAGAATTTCATTAATGATGCTTTTGAAAATAATTGGATTGCTCCATTAGGACCAAACGTGAATGGATTTGAGCAGGATCTTAATGACTATTTATTTACTACCGTTGAAGAATCTAATTTTGTAGCTACTAAAACCGGTGGAGTGGCTGCTTTAAGTTCTGGGACGGCTGCACTACATCTTGCTTTAATTTTGGTGGGTGTAAAACCTGGAGATGAAGTTATTTGTCAGAGTATGACCTTTGCAGCTTCTGCAAATCCTATAGCTTATTTAGGAGCGAAGCCTATTTTTGTGGATAGTGAAATGGATACTTATAATATTTGTCCTGTGCATTTAGAGAATGCCATTTTAGATAGAATTGAAAAAGGCAATACACCCAAGGCAATTATTGCGGTACATCTTTATGGTATGCCTTACAAGGTTAAAGAAATACAAGCAATCTCGAAGAAATATAATATACCTGTTATTGAAGATAGCGCAGAAGCATTAGGAAGTACTTATGATGGTCAAAAGTGTGGAACTTTTGGTGATCTTGGAGTTTTATCGTTTAATGGTAATAAAATAATCACTACCTCTGGAGGTGGAGCATTAGTTACTCGTAATGAGGAGTTTAAGAAAAAAGCAGTATTTTTAGCTACACAAGCAAGAGATGATGCGCCACATTATCAACATAGCGAAATTGGTTATAATTATAGATTGAGCAATATTTCTGCAGGAATAGGCAGAGGACAAATGCAAATTTTAGATGAACACGTTGCATTGCGCAGAAAAATGAATCAATTTTATCAAGATATTTTTTCTGATATTGATGGTGTTACTGTTTTTAAAGAAAATAATACTGATATATTTTCAAATCATTGGCTTTCGGTGATTTTAGTAGATGAGAAGCTAACAGGAGGAATTAGTAGAGAAAATCTAAGATTAAGTCTGGAAAAAGAAAATATAGAAAGTAGGCCATTATGGAAACCAATGCATATGCAGCCGGTTTTTGCTGATGCACCTTTTTATGGTAATGGAGTTTCAGAAAAACTTTTTGATATTGGGTTGTGTTTACCATCGGGATCCAATTTATCTGATGAGGACAGAGATCGTATTTCAAGCGCTATAAGAGAAAGCTTTAATAGATAATTAAAAAATGGCGAATAGAATTAAGAATGCACTTAAGTTTAGTTTATCTGGTGAAGATACATCGCTTGATATTAGAAATATAAAATATCTACCCAGGTGGGTTGTATTTCTTATAGATATATTTTTAGTTTCGGTTTCTACCTTACTAACTATTCTTATCATAATAGATTTAACACCTAATTATTATACTTTATTGGACTTTCCATTAAAAGCCATGATAATTGTGCTCATCAATATTTTCTTTTTCTTCGTATTTAAAACTTATGCGGGTATCATTAGGTATTCTTCGAATATTGATGCTATAAAATTATTGTTAGCAACTTCTTCAGCTTTTATAACGTTGATCTTTATAAATTATATCACTTACTTTATAATTGGTGCTAAGATTTTTTTAATAGGAGGTTTGCTTATAAATCTTTGGATCTCTTTTTCACTTTTATTTCTTTTTCGATTAACTATTAAACAAGTTTATGAGTACTTTAAGATTGCTCAGAAAAGTGCCGAGTTAATTGATGCTGTAATTCTTGGGGTGGATGAGAATGCCATTTCAATTGCTGGAGCATTGGATATTGAGCATCCTAGAAGATTCAAAATAACAGGGTTTTTAACAAAAGAGAAGCATAACAGGAGTATCAGAATCTTAGATAAGCCCGTGGTAAAATATACGAGTACCATTCATCAGCAAATTTCAAACCTCGGTGCTTCTGCCGTTATACTTTCTGAAAATAAATTCACTTCAGAAGAAAAGTTTGCCATAGTTGAAGATTGCTTAGAACATGACATTAAAGTTTTTAACGCACCTATAGTATCCTCTTGGGATGATCAAGATAAGCCTATAGCTCAAACCGTAAAAACACTTCAAATTGAAGATCTTTTAGATAGAGAGCCAATTACTCTTGATAAAGAGAATAAACAAGCTCAGCTTACCGGAAAGACTATATTGGTTACTGGAGGAGCAGGCTCTATTGGAAGTGAGATTGTTAGACAGGTTGCGCAATATAACCCAAAGAGATTATTAATATTGGATCAGGCTGAAACTCCCTTACACAATGTTCAATTAGAGGTAGAATCTAAGTTTCCGGATTTAGATTACAAATGTATAATTTGTGATGTTGGTAATCAGAAACGATTAGAGTTGATGTTTCAAAATCAGAATATTGATGTTGTTTATCATGCAGCAGCATATAAGCATGTTCCTCTTATGGAGGGGAATCCTCATGAAGCAATTTTTGTAAATATTAATGGTACGAAGAATTTAGCAGACCTATCAGTCAAATATAAAGTAGGACATTTTGTGATGGTATCTACAGATAAGGCCGTCAACCCTAGTAACGTTATGGGAGCTTCAAAAAGAGCTGCAGAAATGTATGTGCAATCGTTATTTCATAGTCAGAACAGTTTAGATCCAGACACCACTAAATTCATTACTACAAGATTTGGTAATGTATTAGGTTCTAATGGTTCTGTGGTTCCACTATTTAAAAAGCAAATAGAGAAGGGTGGTCCAATTACAATTACACATCCAGATATCATAAGATACTTTATGACCATTCCTGAAGCTTGTCAATTAGTTTTGGAGGCTGGTACAATGGGTAAAGGAGGTGAAATTTTTGTTTTTGATATGGGAGAACCAGTAAAGATCATGGATTTAGCAATTAAAATGATCAAACTCGCTGGTTATACTCCAGATAAACATATCAAAATAAAAATAACTGGTTTAAGACCAGGTGAGAAACTTTATGAAGAACTTTTAAATGATGAATGTAAGACACTTCCAACTCATCATAAAAAGATAATGATTGGAGTAGACAAAGTTCAGGATTACGAGTTTATTAATGAAAAGATAAATAAGATTATTAAGTCTGCTAATAACTTAAAGAATGATAAAGTTGTAGCAAAACTAAAAGAACTTATTCCTGAATTTATAAGCAAGAATTCTTCGTATCAAAGCCTAGATCGAAAGGCTAGTGAGCATTAATTTTTTTAAAGAATTCGTCTTAATTTTTTTTATATTGATTTCATGTTATTAATAACCGATTATATTTGTACCCTTAAACTTTTATATGAGAAATAAATTTCTTTTACTTTTTTTATTAGTTACAATTGCTAGTTGTTCTACTAAAAAGGAGATTCTGTATTTTCAAAATGCTGAGAAGTTGGAGAATATGAAAACTGCTATGGAATTTGAACCTACTTTTGAAGTTAACGATATTCTGCACATCAAAGTAACTTCTTTGAATGAGGAAGTAGTTTTACCTTTTCAAATGCAATCTGGAGGACAGTCTTCAGGAGGAGGTGGAGGTCAACAAAATCCATCTCTAATGGGTTATTTAGTGGATATTGATGGAAATATTCAATTTCCCGTGCTCGGAAAAGTGGAGGTTGCAGGAAAAACTAGAAGTGAATTAGAAGCATTTTTAACAGATAAAATACATGATTATGTAACGGATGCCGTTATTGCCGTAAGATTGCTAAATTTTCGAGTAGTGGTATTAGGTGAAGCAGGAGCAGAAACTGTGGTAGATGTAGAAAATGAAAGAATAAGTGTCCCAGAATTATTAGCTACTGTTGGAGGAGTAAATTACACAGGTAAGCGTCATAATATTATGATTATAAGAGATGTTGCTGGTATAAAATCTGTGGGAGAAGTTGATATGACTAGCGCAGATGTCTTTAAAAATCCCTACTATTATTTGAAACAGAATGATATTGTATATGTAGAACCTACTTATAGACAAGTTAAGTCTGCAGGCTTTATTACATCTTATACAGGATTAATCTCATTAGCAACTACTATCTTTGGTATAGTGGTCCTTATTACCAGATAAATATAAATGGAGGATTTACAAGATTTTACAGAGGAAAAAGAATCGAATTTTGACATTAAAGCTGAGATCTTTAAATATCTTGCCTATTGGAAATGGTTATTTTTGGGTTTCTTAATAGGTGGCAGTATTGCTTATCTTTATAATAGATATACGATTCCAGAATATAGAACAGAAGCATCACTAATGGTTCTGAGCGACAGTGATAGCAAAAATATAGCTGGAGCTCTGCCTTCAGGTGGAGGTTCTATTTTATCGTTGGAAGATAATTCATTAGATAATCAAATTGTTACTTTAAAATCAAAAAGACTCGTTAAAAAAGTTATAAGTGAGTTAGGACAAAATATATCTTATTTTATTGAGGGTAACGTAATTACTACCGAAGCCTATGATGATAGCCCAGTGCTTATTAAATTCATATCTTCAGATTCTGTAGTTAATAATTCAAGTTTATCTCTAACAGTGACTCCTTTATCAAAAGATGAATTTTCTATTCTAAATGAATCTGATGATTCTAAGATTTCGTACGAATACGGTCAAATTGTAGATGTGAATTCTCTCAAATTTACCATTCTCCCAAATCCTAGATTGGTAAAGCATGAGCTTTCTAGAAATAAAACCGTTAAGATCTTACTAAGGCCTTTGGAAGATGTAACTACAGAATACATACAGAAATTGGAAATAGGTCCGAAAGGAAAAGCTAATGAGATTCTTTTATTATCGTTAACCCAGGAAGAAAGTAAAAGGTCTGAAGATTTTTTAAATAATCTGATGTATCAATTTAATGTTGATGGAGTAGCAGACAAAAGTCAGGTTGCCTTAAGTACCACTCAATTTATTCAAAATAGGTTGGAATTAATAACTTCCGAATTAGACTCTGTTGAAGGAGGTATAGCTGATTTCAAGCGAGATAATAGCTTCATGGATGTCAGTAGTGGGGCAGAAAAATTTATTACGAAATCTTCTGAAGCAGAATCGCAAATTTTTGAATTAGAAACCCAAAAATTAGTAATTAATGCTGTTCAAGAGTTAATTAATGAGGATAATGGTTATAACCTTTTGCCTTCAAATTTAGGAATTTCAGATGCCGGAATTTCTGGTGTAATTTCCTCTTATAATTCTTTGATATTAGAAAGAAATGCTCTTCTAAGAACATCTACTCCTCAAAATCCTGTAGTTGCAGCAATTTCAGAACAATTAGATTCTCTTAAAGATAATTTAAAGAAAAATATTCGAAATACCCTAAGCACGCTCAATCTTCAATTAAGGGGGCTTAACCAAAAAGATGCTATTGCTCAAAATAAGTTTAGCTCTTTCCCTGGAATGGAGAAAGGAATGCGTGGAATAGAAAGACAGCAACAAATTAAAGAACAGCTATATTTATTTCTTCTTCAGCGAAGAGAAGAAGCTGCCATAGCATTTGCCGTTACATCTCCAGTAGCTAAAGTGATTGATCCTGCTTATACTTTCCCAACACCTGTGGATCCTAAGCCGTGGTTGATTTTAGTAGCCGGTTTTGCTATCGGTTTAATTCTTCCATTAGTCATTTTGTTTATTACTTTTATGTTGGATACTAAGATTCATCATAAAGGTGATCTAGCATCTTTAATTAAGAATATTCCTTTTATAGGAGAGGTTCCACGAGTAAATGAGTCTAAGAATGAAACCATTCAATTAAATGATAGGTCTCCCTTAGCAGAATCTTTTAGAATACTTAGAACCAATCTTGCATATCTTTTAAAAGCTAGAAATGATAACAGAGGAGAAATTATTTACGTTACTTCTACAATAAAGGGGGAAGGTAAAACCTTTATATCTTATAACTTAGCAAGAACCTTGGCAAGTACCAAGAAAAAGGTAGTTATCATAGGGGCAGATATCCGAAATCCGAAGCTTCATAGATACCTTGATCTGCCCATGGAAACACGAGGGCTATCAGATTACTTATATGATTACGATATTAATCCAGCGGATATAGTTTCTCCGTCTAGTGATCAAGATATTAAGGTAGATTTAATTTTATCGGGAGCAATACCACCGAATCCTGCTGAACTTTTTATGAGCAATAGAATGAAAGATCTATTGGAATATCTAAGTAGCAAATATGATTTTGTAATTGTAGATACAGCCCCAACTATGATTGTAACAGATACATTGTTAATTAGCCCGCTGGCAGACACAACTATCTACGTTACTAGAGCAGGATATACAGATAAAAAATTATTAGACTTCCCTAAAGATCTTAAACAACAAGGTAAACTTAAAGGTTTAGCAATCGTATTAAATGATGTGGATTATTCGAAATTCTCTTACGGAGCTAAGTATGGATATTCCTACGGCTATGGCTACGGTTACGGAGCGGATAAAGAATCTAAGTTGAGAAGATTATTTGGAAGAAAATCTGGAAAATCCTAGGTTTAAAAAATATCCTTTGTATTATTAATTAAACTCTTAACAATGTTAAGGGTTTTTTTATTTAGTTGAATATTTTCTAACTTCTCAAGGTGTTGAATGCGATGTGTATCGCTGCCAATAAAATTATACATACCGGCTTCCAACAATTTTAACGCAGTTTTTTCCATATTTTTACCATAATGAGAAGTAAGGGAAAGGGTGTTAAGTTGAAATAGGCAACCTCTACTTATTAGATCTTCATAATTTCTCAGATCTGATGCATGATAATAGGCATATCTCTCTGGGTGTGCCAAAACTGGTTTATATCCTCTAGTTTGAAGTTGAAAAAGTATTTCGTTTAAGTTAATAGGGGCTTGAAAATAAGACATCTCCACAAGCACGTATTTACCTTTGAGCGTTAATAATTGTTCTTTCCGTAGAATTTCAAGAAAGCTGTGATCCATCATATATTCAGCAGCTGCAGTTATGGTATTCTCCTTTAAACCGCTATCAGTTAACATCCCTTCTTTAACTATAGAGAGGGCTTTACCTATAGTTTCTGGTGTGTTTGGATAATAGTCGTTCATAATATGAGGAGTAGCAATAAAATTTCTCACCCCTAAACTTTTTAATTTCTTAATTAAAATTAAAGACTCCTCTATAGTAGATGCACCGTCATCTATTCCAGGTAAAATATGATTATGAATATCTGTAATACCATCTAAATGATCTTTTAAATATTCTTTTTTCTTAAAAATCGAAAGCATTAAAAATGTTTTTATAGCATAAAATTACATATTTTTAACTCATATATGGCTAATGTTAAACGTAGCTTTTAAATTAATTCTTCTGAATGAAATTAAAATTACTCATCCCGATACTATTATTCATTTTCTCATCTACCTTGGCGCAAAATATAAAGTTTAATGGAAAAGCTTCTATTCAAGGATTGATATATTCTAATGAAGAATCACCATTTTGGTTACACAGCAACCAAAGAGGGCGTATAGATGAAAAAACAAATATATCAACTTTTATAAATGGGGATGCAAGTTATCAGTTATCAGATAAAGCAAGTTTAATCGCTGGGGTAGGATTTTTATATCAAGATGGTTATACAGATAAGCTGCAATTGGATGAATCTTATCTTCAATTTAAAAATAGTTGGCTAGATGCAATTGTTGGAAGAAAGCAAAAAGATGAACTTTATAATGGTCTTAGCGCTACCAATGAAAACATTTTATGGTCTCTTAATGCAAGACCATTACTGGGCTTAGGTTTTAGAACTAATAGAACTATCTATTTATCGAGAACTGCAGGTTTAGGGTTTGATGCTTCTATTGAAGAATTCATAACTGATGATGAAGATAGATATGTAAAGGATACCAGAATTCATCATAAAAGTTTTCATCTTGTTTTCGATAAATATGAGAAATTCAGTCTAAAGATTGGACTTCAACATTTTGTAGAATGGGGAGGAACCTCTCCAACTTTTGGAGATTTACCTAGTAGTTTTAACGATTACATAGATGTATTTACAGGAATGGAAGGTGATGATAGCGTTGGAGGAGAAGAGGTTAATGCCTTAGGAAATCAAATGGGAAGTTATGAGATCTACTTAAATACGATAGTATCTCACTATGATATTCAATTATTATATAATCATCTTTTTGATGATGGATCTGGACGTGTTTTAGCAAATACTCCAGATGGTAGGTATGGAATTTTTATAGAAGATCAGGAAAAAGGCAAATGGGTAGAATCCTTTATATACGAGATATTTTACACTAAAAATCAAAGTAGTAATAGCCCAACTACGGATGGTAGAGATAATTATTTCAATAATAATCTCTATAGATCTGGTTGGACATATGAGCAAAGAGTTCTTGGTGTTCCATTTATAACTCTGGATAATGAAAGATTTAGAATTGCTAATAATACTATCTTGGTTCACCACTTTGGTATTGGCGGTATCGCTTTAGACAAATATTCTTATAAGCTTTTATCAAGTTATAGATTGAATTATGGAGCAAAGGGTGATAATACATTAGATTCCTCTGTGTTATCAACCTATCTAAATATTGGTGTTTGGAAGGATATTATAGACGTAAATATTACGCTAGGATCAGATTTCAGTTCTATATCTGCTCCTAACTTTGGAGCTGGAATACAGATATCAAAAAGTTTCTTTTAGAGAGAGCTTTCAATTTTTGTATCTTAAAGCGTTAATTTCCCCAATTTAATTCTTTAATCTATGTTGCTAAACAATGCTGAGGTTGAAAATCGAAATACTATTCTAAAAGCTATCCATGATGAAGACGCCGAGGTTAAGGTTGTCGAAAACGCTATCTTGAGAGTAGATATTCAAGGAAGAATAAAATACCTTAATGAGGCAGCAGCTAAGCTTTTAGATAAAGAATTTTCTACAGAACTGTTAGCTGATTCTTCCATACTAAATATTGTCTCTACTGAAGAATTAAAATTGTTCTGGAGAAAATTTAAAGAGGTAATTACTGGTCAGGTCTCATTCTACACCTTCCAAAATCAACATTTTGAGAGCGCTGTTTTTATGCAGTTATGCCCCGTATTTAATGAGGTAGGTAAAGTAAACGCTGTAGATGTTTTATTATCTCAGAATAAGCTAAATAGTGTTAGCAAAGCAGAAGATAAGTTAAGAAAAATCTTAGAAAATGCTTCAATTGGCATTCTATTAACCAAACCCACCGGAATCGTTTTAGATTCTAATAAAGCTGCACGAGATATGTTTGGCTATTCTAAAGCTGAACTCTTAGAAGTGCCCAGAGAGATCTTGTTTGAAACAAGGCATCCTCGCATTGATAATCTATTAAAAGATAGATCCAAAAATGGTTTTGCCAGTGGAGAGCTTAAAGCTTATAAAAAAGACGGTACAGAATTTTTAGTAGAAGTGTATTCAACCTTATTTGAAAATGATAAAAATGAACTATTAACCAGTACTGTGCTAATCGATATTACAGAGAGAAAAGAGAATGAATTAAAATTGCAGAAAGCGACTCAAATTTTTGAGTCATTATTTAATAATTATCCAGATGCAGTATATTCTTTTGATTTGGATGGGAAATTTGTAAGTGTTAATCAAAGCGGACTCGATTTAATTGAAGCAAATCTAGAGGAAGTTTTAGAGCATGATTACAATAAGATGTTTCCTGAGGATGAATTGGTAAAGGTTTGGAAACATTTCAATGAAGCTTTAAAAGGAAGCGTAGAAAATTATGATGTCGATTTTATTAGTCACAAAGGCAACAGAAAGCGAATTAACATCACTAATTTTCCTGTAATTTTTAATGATGAGATAACGGGTGTTTTTGGAATTGCTAAAGATATCACCGTGCTAGAGGAGAGTAAGATTAAGATCGCTCAAAGTGAAAAACGATTCAAGAATATTTTAGATCAATCTCAAGATATTATTTGTACTGTTAGCAAGGATGGAGATTTTCTAGAAGTAAGTGCTGCAAGTAAGGAAATTTGGGGATATGAGCCAGAAGAGCTAGTTGGTCTAAATTATTCCAAAGTTATTTATCCTAGAGATATACCAAAAACTCAGAAAGCGTGGTATCAAAGCATTCAAGGTGTTATTATCACAAATTTTTCTAATAGATATATACATAAGGAAGGAAAAATAGTTCCTGTAATCTGGTCTGTGAAATGGAGTGCTAAAGATCAAATAATGTATTGTGTAGCAAAAGATGCTACCCAAATTAAAGCAGCAGAGCAGAAGATAATTGAAGATAGAAACATGCTTCGTGCTATTATTGATAATATTCCAGATTATATTTTTGTGATAAATAGAAATCACGAAACCATCTTAACCAATACAAAATTCTATTCAGAATATTTAGGGAAATATTCTGAAAAGGATACTCTTAAACTTCAACCTAAGGATTATTTTCCTGAGGAGGAAGCAAAAGAAATTATGTTAGATAACCAGAGGGTAATAGATTCTGGAATTCCGGTAATTAATAGGGAAGATGTTATAAATAGTCGCACGGGAGAAAAGGAAGTAATTTCTCTAAGTAAGGTGCCTTTTAAGAGTAAGGATAAGATCATAGGTTTAGTAGGAATAGGTAGAAATATTACAGATACTTATAATTTTCAGCAAGAACAACAGCTTGTTCAAGACCTAATAGAAATCTTAAACAGGTCTGAAGATTATAAATCTGGACTAATTGCCACCATAGTAAAAATTAAGCAGTATTTTAAATTCGAAAGTGCGGAAGCCTGGGAGGTTGGTTTCGCCAAGAAGAATATAAGGTTGATTAGTATGTCTAATGCAGATGATCTGCCGGATATTAAAGTGAGTTCAAAAGTCTTAGAATATGGAGAAGGTTTGCCTGGAATAACCTGGAAAGAGGAAGAGGTACATGTAAGCCTAAATGAAGGAAATGAAACCTCCAAGCAGAATTTGGCCGTGGGTGTTCCCGTAAAGGTAGAAGGAGAGACTATTGCAGTTCTTAGTTTTTACTCCTCGGAAAAAAAACTATGGGATGATAATTTATCTGATAGAATTTCAAGAATAGTCTATCAAATTTCTTCCAGTTTACATCGTAAATCTACGGAAGGGCAGTTAAATAACATGTTTAATTATTCTCCAAACCTAATTGCTATTATTGGTACCGATGGATATTTAAAAGAAATAAATCCAGCATTTAGAAAAGTTTTTGGGTTTGAAAGGGAAGAGTTATTAAATACACCCTTTAAAAAATTCTTACATCCATCTGAAGCTGATGACGCTTTACTTAGGTTGGAAAAGGTAGCCAATGGTAAATCTTCAGAATCTTTCCAAAATAGATGTTTAGCTAAAGATGGAACTTGGAAATGGATTAGCTGGACTCCCTCAAATATTATCGAAGAAAAAGGTATTTTATATCTATTTGGTATAGATATTACCCCAATAAAATCTGCCAACCTAGAACTTTTAAAATATAAGAATATAGTTGAAAGTTCTAAGATAGGAGTTGGCCTTATAGATTTCTATACGGAAGAGGTTTTTATTAATAAGGCCTTGAAAAGCATACTTGGTAAGAATGCTTCAAAAGTTAACAATTTACAGGCGGTGAAAGAAATGTATGGAGATCCGGAGCTTGTTAATGAAGTATTTACCCAATTAAATGCTGGTAAATATTGGAATGGAGATATTCAATTTCTAAGCGGAAATAATAAAAAGTTATTTTTCCATTTGAATGCAGGTCCTGTATTTAATGAGAATAAGGAGCTGGTAGCGCTATTTGCTTTGCATACTGATATTAGTGAAAGGAGACAGTACGAAGCTACTTTGAAAAAATACAACTATCAGATCAATAACATTTTAGAAAGTATTACCGACGGATTTTTCTCCTTGGATAAGGATCTTAAAGTAACCTATTGGAATAGAGAAGCAGAAGAATTACTTAATTTACCTAAACACGTAATTCTTGATAAAAATATTAAAGAATTTGCCGCTCGAAATGAAAGCCTTAAATTTTTTGATAAATTAGAAGATGTCATTAAAATTGGTAGAAAGATATCTTATGAAGAATATCTGGCGGTAAGAGATCAATGGTTTGAAGTGAATATCTATCCTAGTAATGAAGCATTTTCAGTTTATTTCAAAGATATAACCGATAGAAAAAAGGTGGATGAACAGATTAGAATAGCGAAAGAACGCTATGATCTGGTATCTCGTGCTACGCAAGAGGCCGTTTATGATTGGGATATTGAAAGCAACATCTTAATTTGGAGTGATGCTTATTATGCTGTTTTTGGATATGAAAAGAAATCTGAAAATGAATCTCTATTAGACTGGGAATCTCATTTATTTAAGGAAGATAAAAATCGAGTTCTTAGTGCCTTACAAAAAGTACTCGACTCTAAAGATTCCACCTGGCAAATAGAATATAGATTAATTGATACAAAAGACAAAATAACTTATGTCTTGGAACGAGGTTTCATTATTAGAGATAAGGAGAAGAAACCAATTAGAATGATAGGTTCTCTTCAGGATGTTACAAAACTCAAACAAAATGAAAGAGATTTGGAAGAGCTCAATCTTAAATTGAGTAAAAGAGCTTATGATCTCAAAGTTTCCAATCAGGAATTAGAACAATTTGCTTATATCGCATCTCATGATCTACAAGAACCACTAAGAATGGTTACAAGTTTCTTAGGGCAGCTTAAAAAGAAATATGATGATCAATTAGATGAGAAAGCTCAACAATACATCTATTTCGCTAACGATGGGGCAGTGAGAATGCGTCAAATTATTTTAGATCTTCTAGAGTATTCAAGGGTTGGAAGATTAACTTACCAAATGGAGGAGATAGATCTTAACATTCTTGTTGATGAGGTTGTAATATTGCATCAAAATACGATAGCTGAAAAAAAAGCTACTATTAAATACGATCATTTGCCCACTATCAAAGCAGCTAAGACTCCGCTACTAAGCGTGCTATCCAACTTAATAAACAACGGATTAAAATATCAAAATGGGAATAGCAATCCTGAAATCGTTATAAATGTTAAGGATCTGGGAGATAAATGGGAATTTATTATATCTGATAATGGAATTGGTATAGATCCTCAGTTTTTTCGTAAAATATTTATTATCTTTCAAAGGCTGCATTCAAAAGAGAGTTATTCAGGAACAGGGATTGGATTAGCTATAAGTAAAAAGATAATTGAAAATCACGGCGGAACTATTTGGCTTGAATCTGCCTTAGAAAAAGGAAGTGTTTTTCAATTTACTATCAAGAAACAATTTTAGTATATTTACATACCCCAACGAAACTTAACCCCTATGAGTCCCATAAATATCTTATTGGTAGAAGACAATGAAGGAGATATATTATTAACTACCGAGGCACTAACTGAAGGCAAAATTGCCAATAAAGTAGATGTAGTTAAAGACGGATACGAAGCTATTTTGTATCTAGAAAATAAAGGTAGATATGTTGATGCAGCTACCCCAGATCTCATACTTTTAGATGTAAATCTTCCTAAGTTAAATGGGCACGAGGTTTTAGAAAAAATAAAGTCAAAGGATCAATTAAAACATTTACCGGTTATTATGCTTAGTACATCTTCTTCTTCAGAAGATATTATGGCATCCTATAAAAATCAGGTAAATTGTTATATTACGAAGCCTGTTGAGGCAGAAGACTTTTTAAGAGTGATTTCTTCTATAGAGCAATTTTGGATCTCTGTGGTTAAACTTCCTAGTAGTAAATAGGCCTAGATTTGAAAAATACTAAACTCAATATACTTGTAATTGAAGATCACTTAGGTGATTATATTCTTATAGAAGATTATCTCAACGAGGAGCATTTAAATATTAGTTTAATCCGAGCAGCACGATTCTCTGAAGCCAAGGAACTTCTTATTCATGAGCATAATTTTGATGTAGTACTATTAGATCTCTCCTTACCAGATGCAGATAACAATGAAGATCTTGTAACTTCTGTAGTAGCATTGGCACCTAAAATACCGGTAATAGTACTAACGGGCTTTGCAGATAAAGATTTTGGAGTAAAGACCTTAAATTTAGGAATTTCAGATTACCTTTTAAAGGATGATCTTAATGCAGCGCAATTATCAAAAAGTATTTACTATAGCATAGAGCGTAATATTACTACAATACAGCTGGGCGAATCTGAGAAAAAGTATAAAAACTTATTTGATTCCAGTCCGCTACCAATGTGGGTTTTAGATAGGAATAGCTTGCAATTTCTTAGCGTAAATTCTGCAGCTATTAATTTATATGGATATACCCAAGAAGAATTTCTCAATATGACGGTTAAGGATCTTTGGGCGGAAGATGAGGCTGTTAGAATTGAAAAGATATGGAAGAATTGTATACATACTTTTCTTAAAACTAGTGTAAAGCATTATACTAAGAGTGGAGAAATTATTGAGCTTGAAATTAAAAGCAATCCTATAGAGTTTGATGGTAAAAAAGCGAGGGTAACATTAGCTACAGATATTACTGCAAGAGTACTGGCGGAAAAGGCTTTGATCTTGAGTGAACAGCGATATAAAGCGCTAGTTCAAGAAGCATCAGAACTAGTAATGATCTTAAATTTTGAAGGGGCTTATACGTATGTTAGTCCATCATCCAAAATGATATTAGGAATTGAACCCGACCTTATATTAAATAGTAATTTCTTTCATCTTATACATCCGGAAGATCTAGCCAGTGTGAAGGAAGATTTTCTTAAATTAGAACATACTAAGCGAATTCAATTGAAGTCATTTAGGGTAAGGTCTAAGTCTGAAGAATGGAGATGGCTTGAGACCATTCTTACAAATCTAACTCATGATCCTTCCGTAGGTGGAATTGTTGCAAACTCAAGAGATATAACAGATTTTGTAGAGCAGGAGAACAAGCTTATTGAAAGTCTTCTTCGATATAATATTGTAGCTAAAGCCACCAGCGATACTGTTACAGATTATGATGTACAATTAGATAAAATGGAATATAATGAGGGTATGGAAAAGATGTTTGGCTATACCCAAGAGCAGGTAGGTACTAAAGGAGATTGGTGGGATGACAAAGTACATCCGGAAGATAGAGATAAGGTTAAGTTTAAAACTCAAGAATTGTATCTCTCTGGTGCTTCCAATTTACAAGTTGAGTATAGATTTCAATGTTCAGATGGAAGTTATAAGTATATTCTAGATAGAAGTTATCTGGTAACAGATGATTCTGGAAAACCTAAGAGAATGATAGGTTCTATGCAGGATATGACAGAAATATATGAATATATCAATACCATTAAAGACAGGAATGCGTGCTTAAAAGAAATAGCCTGGACGCAGTCTCACGTTGTTAGAGCCCCGTTAGCAAGAATTATGGCTATCATAGATCTATTACAAGTTCAAGGAGGTTTAGGAGAGCAATCTAAACTTTTGGAATATATTGTAACTTCAGCTAAAGAACTAGATGAAATAATACGTAAGATCACAGAGAAAACTGAACAAGAAGTATAATGGCAAAGATCCTAATTATAGACGATGACAGTATTGTAGTTTTTGTACAACAACGCATTCTTCAGAAATGTGGGGTTTCTTATGAACCATTGGCTTTTAAAAATGCTCAAGAAGGCATTAAATATTTGAGAGATACGACTATTCAGGAAAGAGAATACCTTATTTTTCTAGATATAAATATGCCAGAAATTAGCGGTTGGGAATTTCTAGAGATCTTGCAAAATTTGGAAGATACAGAAGATATTAAAGTGATAATGGTAACCTCTTCTATAGATTCTTGCGATAAGAAAAAGTCTATAGACTATAAAAATGTCTATTCATTTATTGAAAAACCAATTACAGTAGAACGATGCAATGAGTTAAGAACAGACCCAGAATTAGCCCAGTTCTTTCAATAAGATTAAAATCTTAAACATCATCATACTTTGGGTGTCCATCTTCAATTTTCTCATCTGCCCATTTTTTTTCATCTTCGTCTGGCTCTTCTGGCTCATCTTGCAACAGTTCTGCTCTAGGTTCAAAATTAAGTTTTATGAACATTGGGAAATGATCTGAGCCTATGCTTTTTAACCTTGCTATCTCTACCAATGTAAAATCGCAGGTGTGAAATACATGGTCTAAGGGCCATCTTAAGAGTGCATAACCTGTATGAAAAGTATTGTAGAATCCTCTTCCAATTCTAGGATCTAAAAGTCCGCTTAATTCTCTAAATAATTTAGTGGTTCTAGACCAAGCAACGTCGTTAAGATCTCCAATGAGCAATACAGATTCTTGATCTTTTTTTACATCTCTACCTACAAATAACAATTCTGCGTCTCTATTTGTAGAATTATCATCCTCGGTTGGGCTTGGAGGTTTTGGGTGTAGGCAGTGTAATTTTATTTTCACCCCATTATTCATAATTATGTATCCGTGAATAGAGGGAATCTCTTCAGTAATGATGTATTTGATATCTATATCTTCTAATTTCAATTTTGAATATAGATGCATTCCATATAAATTATCTTTGGGAATTTTAACGGTATATGGATAATCCTCTTCAATAACAGCCAATTCATTCTCCCATCTTTCATCGGTCTCTAAGGTTAATAAAATGTCTGGCTTGTATTCATTTACTCTATCTATTAGCTTATCAGACCTTTTATTAGTGGTAAGTACGTTGCTAACAAGAATGGATATTATAGCATCATCATCGCTCCCCTGAAATTCCAGAACCTGCTTTTTTGCAAATAGGGTATAAGGATAAATTTTTACAGCCTGATAGATAAAGCTCAATGCTAGAAGAAGCACCAACCCAATCTGCCAATAGCTGTCGAAAGAATATACTTCTATGGAGAAAGCAATGGTAAGTAAAATTAAAAAGCTTATTTGTATACGAGGAAAGTCAAACCCCCTTATCCACCACTGATCAAATTTTGTAAGTGATGCAATGGTTGGAATTAACATTATAATCCCGAAAATAGTAACAATTAATTGGAAGGTATTCATGCATGCAAATTTAAAAACTTTCTAATGATAATAGATTTATAAATTTTCTATTAAATAAAATGAGCTTTTTTGTAAGTATCGTATTTTACTAGATGCCTATTCTTAAAAATTAGCGATATAGACTTTCACTAGGTTAATTAACTTCAATTGATTTCCTCTTAGCCGTCTTTTTTTAATCTATTCAAATCTCTTATAACTCCATAAATAATATATAGTTTTTAAGAAAAGAATAACAGCAATATGGTATATATCTACATAGGCAATCTAGAATTAAGATTTTTTAATTAACAAAAATTTAGCCCGTGTTGATTTGCCAAAGCTTTCGTATTCCATCTGAAATGGCTTAACTTTAAACTATGAAAAAGAAGAATGATAGCATTAGAAATGGTTTTGTATTTAAAAAATTTGAAGAGCCGGAAAAATCTCCATTTGACAAGCTCTTTGAGATTTTTAAAGAATTAATAACCCATACTTCTGGAGATTTTGATGAAGCCATAGATTGGCTTAGACAGTTGGACGTGGAGTATAAGCTTACCGATGAAGATTATACCATAGACGATTTTATTGAAGATCTTAAAAAGAAAGGCTTTATTAGGGAAGAAATAGATCCAGATGGAAATGGAGGTATGGCAATTACAGCTAAAACCGAAAGAGCGATAAGACAGCAGGCCTTGAACCAAATATTTGGGAAGTTAAAGCGTAGTGGATCTGGAAATCATTCTACAAAACATCAGGGAATAGGAGATGAGCATACAGGCGAGTTTAAAGATTATCAATATGGTGATTCTTTAGATAAGATCTCTATGACAGAAAGTTTGAAGAATGCCCAGATCAATCATGGAGCAGGAAGTTTCCAGATGACAGAGGATGACTTGGTAGTAGAAGAGACTCATCATAAATCTCAGATGAGCACAGTTCTAATGATAGATATAAGTCATAGTATGATATTATATGGAGAAGATAGAATAACTCCTGCAAAAAAGGTAGCAATGGCCTTGGCAGAACTTATAACTACCAGATATCCAAAAGATACTTTGGATATTCTTGTTTTCGGAAATGATGCATGGGCAATTTCTATTGGAGATCTTCCATATTTACGCGTAGGACCCTATCATACTAATACTGTGGCCGGTTTACAATTGGCAATGGATCTGCTACGAAGAAAGCGTAATACCAATAAGCAGATTTTTATGATTACAGATGGGAAGCCTAGTTGTATTAGAGAACGAGATGGCACCTATTACAAGAACAGCGTTGGTTTGGATCCTTATATAATAGATAAATGTTACAATATGGCCCAACAAGCTAGAAAATTGCGCATTCCTATTACCACATTTATGATAGCACAAGATCCATATTTAGAACGTTTCGTGAGAGAATTTACGCAAGCTAATCATGGTAAAGCCTTCTTTACTGGATTAAAAGGACTTGGCGAAATGATCTTTGAAGATTATGAAAATAATAGAAAAAAACGCATAAAAGGATAATTAGAATCGTGATTTAGAAATATAAGCTCGATTGTAAATAAAAAGTTTAAAAGAAGAATTGAATATGAAAGTAGATGATATAAAGAATTTTGGTGAACTCAAAAAATCCGGGTACCAGAGTAAAAGTATAAAAGAAGAATTAAGACAGAATTTAATTAAGAAGATCCAAAACGGAGAACCAGCTTTTGAAGGAATTTTTGGATACGAGCATACGGTAATTCCAGAGTTGGAGCGTGCCATTTTATCTAAGCACAACATCAATCTACTAGGTTTAAGAGGTCAGGCTAAGACGAGATTAGCCAGATTGATGGTTAAATTATTGGATGAATATATTCCGGTAGTGGAAGGTTCTGAGATCAATGATGATCCCTTTCACCCAATTTCTCGCTATGCTAAAGAAATGATTGAAGAAAAAGGAGATGCTACTCCAATTTCGTGGATGCACAGAGAGGAACGATTTTTTGAGAAACTTGCTACTCCAGATGTTACTGTAGCAGATATTATTGGTGATGTAGATCCAATAAAAGCTGCTAATTTAAAGCTTAGCTATGCAGATGATAGAGTTATTCATTTTGGTATGATACCTAGAGCTAACAGAAGTATTTTTGTTATTAATGAATTGCCAGATCTACAAGCTCGTATACAAGTAGCACTATTCAACATATTACAGGAAGGAGACATACAAATACGAGGTTTTAAACTTAGATTGCCCCTAGATATGCAATTTGTGTTTACTGCCAATCCAGAAGATTATACCAATAGAGGTAGTATTGTTACTCCACTTAAAGATAGGATTGGTTCCCAAATTCTCACTCACTATCCACACAATATAGAAATTGCTAAGGCTATAACTCAGCAAGAGGCTAAGTTAGATGCCCGCCAGACAGAAATGATATATGTTCCAGAACTTGCCAAAGATCTTTTAGAGCAAATTAGTTTTGAGGCTAGAGAGCATGAATTTATAGATGCAAGAAGCGGTATAAGTGCAAGATTAAGTATTTCTGCTTTTGAAAATCTTTTAAGCACTGCAGAACGAAGAGCAATAAAAAATGGAGAAGAAAAAACCCTACTAAGATTTGGAGATTTTCTTGGAGTAATACCGGCAATTACAGGAAAAGTAGAGCTTGTATATGAAGGAGAGCAGGAGGGAAGTGATTCTGTAGCTCAAGAATTAATTGGTGGTGCAGTAAAAACACTTTTTGTAAATTATTTTCCTAAAATAGAGAAACTAGAAAAGCCAGATGCAGAAAACCCTTACAACGATCTTGTAGAATGGTTTTTTGCTGAAAGCGGATTTGAATTACTAGATGAGCTTACAGATAAGCAATACAAAGAAAAGCTAGATTCTGTACCTCCATTAAATAAGCTTATAGAGAAATATCAACCAGAAGTTTCTGAAGAGGATAAATACTTTTTGAAGGAGTTTTTACTTTGGGGACTGGTGGAGTATAAGAAATTGAATAAATATAGATTCTCAGAAGGAATTCAGTTTAAAGATCTGTATGGAAGTTATATAAGCGGACTATAAAAATTAATTTTAAAAATATAATTATGAGTAAAGACAAAAATATTGCAGCACAAGAAAAATTTGCTGAAGCTATAAACACCGGGCAACTAGAAATGATTAGAGAAGTAGTTGCAGATAATGTGGTAGATCATGATCCTGCAGATATTCAGGGTCCAGGAGCTCAAGGTTTCATCGACTTTTTTACTATGATGAGATCTGCATTTCCAGATTTTCATGCTGAGGTTGCGCATATGGTTACAGATAAAGATAATGTATGCTTTGCATATACTGTTTCCGGAACACATAAGGGTGAGTTTATGGGGGTATCACCAACAGGTAAAACATTTAGCGTTCGTGGAATGCAAATTGGAAGATTTGAGAATGGTAAACTAATAGAACGTTGGGGAAGTACAGATGAACTTGGGATTTTAAAGCAAATTGGAGTTAAACCTGTAAGTTAATTAACAAACTTCATCATATATTATAAAAGCTCAGAGATATCTCTGAGCTTTTATATTTTTAGTCTTAATGGCTTAGCGTTTATATTTTGCTGAGCTTCCCTCTTTAGGTATGGAATTCTCTATAAAAGAGCGAATATCATTATTTGCAGATTTTAGATCTTCATTTCTAAGATACATCATATGTCCGCTTCTGTAGGCTTTAAAGCTTAACCTATCTTTCATTTTACCACTAGGGTCTAATTGCCACATACTGTATTTAGCATTAAAATAAGTACATGCACCATCATAATAGCCAGATTGGATCATCACATTTAAGTTTGGATTTTCTGCCATAGCTTGTCTTAGGTTTTCTCCTGTATTGTCATTATCCCTATCCCATGGGTAAACAGATCCAAACATATTATATTTTACATCTGTTTTAAAGTCAAGATCATTATTTAAATAATAATTTATAGCTGGTGTAAATGAATGTAACCATGAATTCAACTCTGAGTTATAATCTGGAGAATCTCCGGCAGCTTTTGCATCTATTCCTAAATATCTAGAATCTAGTCTTCCAATTGTATAACCACCTTCATCGCGTAAAAGTTCTTTCCAAAAATATTGAAAAGGAACAGCTAGATTGTTTTGAAGAATGGTCTTTTCAGAAATTCCAGAGTAGAAAGCTATTTTCGAAGCGATCTCTTTCTTTTCATTTTCCGGTAAAAATCCTCCATGTATCATTGCTGGCAGTAAGGTTTCTATGGTATATTTTTCCACCTCCGGTAATACCTCATCTAGATCTTTAGCTTGAAGTTCTTTTGGAAGCTTATTATGATACCATGCTGCTGCAGCAAAATATGGAAGTCTATTGGCAACTTCTACAGGACCATCTCGCTCTATCCCTATTTCTGTAGGAGAAACTAAAATTACTCCATTAAGATACATCCATTGAGCTTCTTGAAGTTCTAACGCTAATCCAGACACTCTATTGGTTCCATAACTTTCACCAATTAAATATTTAGGAGATAACCATCGATTCTTTCTTGAAACAAAAGTGTTTATCCATTCAGCTAGATATTTAATATCGGCATTTACACCAAAAAAATCCTTTTTATCAATATTGTCCATCTGGTTCTGCAAAAATCTAGAATAGCCTGTGTTTACTGGATTTACATAAACTATATCTGCAATATCAAGAATGGAATAGGGGTTTTCTTTTACCCCATAAGGTTGAATCGGAAAACCTTCATCATCTATTTTTAAAATTCTAGGGCCTGTATATGCTAAGTGCATCCATACCGAAGCAGAACCTGGCCCACCATTAAAGGAAATTACTAAAGGTCTGTTCTCTAGATTTTTAACATTATCCTTTTTATAATAAGTATAAAATAAACCAGCAACAGCTTTTCCGGCTTTGTTCCATACCGGTTGCATTCCTGCTTGAGTGGTGTACGCTATATTCTTACCATTAATATTTACAGAATGCTTAGAAACAACCATAGTATCTACAGGCAATTCCTTTTGAGCAAAGCTAATGGTAGTAAAAAATGTAAAAAATAGGAGATAATAAAATTTCATAAACGTGTAATTTATTTAAATATTAATGGAGGAGTATTATTTTTTCTTGTGCTTGTATCCTTCATCCTTGAAGATAATAATATAACTTAATGCAATTCCACCCATAGCAGCAATTAGAAAGAAAATTATAGCGAGCCCAGGATAACCTAAGAGCGTAAAATTGGTAGGTACTTTCATCATCATAGCAGCACCAACTATCATTGCAGCTATTATAAGGCCTAATGTAATTCTATTTGCTACTTTTTGAAAACCATCTGTAAACCTGCTTTCATCAATAGCATCAATCTTCATTCTAAATTCATTATTTGCCAGATTATGAGATATTTTATTTAATCGCTCCGGCAGGTTTTCAGATAACTTTTTTGACTCTAATAAGATAGAGAACATATTTTCCGGTTTCAATTCGTCATACATTTTATCTCTCATTATCTTATGGACATGAGTTTGTATGGCTTTCCGAAGGTCAAATTCTGGATCTAGAACAGCTATGATCTGATCCATGTTTAAAAGGATCTTTCCTAGAATATTTACTTCCACAGAAATATGAATTCCATTATCTGCAGCAATTCTATTCATCTGAATAAGCATTTTTCCGGTTTGCATATCCTTGGCCATCTGGTTTTGTCCGTCTGCCACTAAATGATTGATCACTTTTTTGAAGGTCTTAACATTAGAATCTTCATTTATCTCACTCATATTAAGAAGAACATCTGCCGTCGCTTCTCCATCATCATGGCTTAATGCTATTAGCAATTGTAAGATCTTTTGTTGAATATTAGGAGTGAACTTAGCAACCATTCCCAGATCTATAAGGGCTATAGTATCTTGTTTTGTGATATGAATATTTCCCGGGTGTGGATCTGCATGTACAAAACCATCTGTAATGATCTGCTGTAAATAAGCCGCAACCAATTGATCTAACATAGGTGAAAGATCATTTTCTAATCTGTATAATGGTGAAATGCTGGTTATCTTTTTACCCTCAATAAATTCCATGGTAAGTACACGGGAAGAAGAATAATCTAATACAGGCTGGGGAACAGTGAGCAAGCTAAAATTTTTCAGATTTCTGCCTAAGCTTATCAAATTTTGAGCTTCTCTGTTATAATCTAATTCTTGTAATAATATATGTCTTAACTCTTCTAAAACTTCATCAAAAGCATATTTTTTACCGGTGGTGGTATGCTTTACTGCAAAAGCAGCTATTTCTTTTAGCGTATCTAGATCATCCAGAAACATCTTTCTAATTCCCGGTCGCTGAATTTTTACGGCTACGGGTTTTCCAGATTTTAAAGTTGCTTTATGTACCTGCCCTATGGAGGCGCTAGCAATAGGTTTTTCCTCAAACGTATTGAAGGCTTTAGAAATTCTACTTCCAATTTCTTCTTCTACCAATTTGTGAACTTCAGAGAAAAGAATTGGAGGTACATTGTCTTGTAAAGTGGCTAATGCTTTGAGATAAGCATCTGGCAGCAAATCTGGTCTTGTAGATAGTAACTGCCCTAATTTGATATAGGTTGGCCCCATATTTTTCAGGTCTTCTACTAATTCTTCTGGAGACTGATCAAATTTTTCGATCACCTTTTCATCTCCTTGAGTTTCCTGTAATGCAGAATTTGCTGTATGGTTTAAAAGATCGCTATTCCAATATTTTAGCATAAAGCCAATAAACTTTTGATAGCGTACAAGATCGTCTGGAAGTATAGACATGATATCTAATTTGGTTTGTTTCAAAAATAAATATATCTATTTTAACCTATACCATTTAGATAAATAGGCAACTAATATCAACAGATAGTATATTATAAGTTCTAGATGAATATCACGAAAAATCTTTTTACAGAGATAATATCTTATTAAGATTATTAATATTATTAGGGGCTCCAAAGATATAGAGCAGATCTCCCTGTTCTATCTTGGTATCTGGAGAAATCTCTGTTAAATAGTGTTTATCTCTTTTAATGGCAAGTACAGTTACACCGTAATCTCGTCCTATTCCGGCACCTTCAATGGTTTTGCCAACTACAGAGTTGGTTCCTTGTTGTACACTTAGGGTTACGATTTCTTTATTCGGAATATTTAAATGCTTATAGGATGGGGAGTGCGGGCCTTCCTTTATGCTAGTCAGCATTTCATAGTCTGATGATCTAACCTGATTGATGAAATTTTGGATCTCATCAAAAGGAATAAGATATTTTCTAAGCACCCTACTAAAGATTTCTATAGAAGTTTCAAACTCTTCCGGTATTACCTCATCTGCTCCAAGCCTAATATTATCTTCTATCTCTCTAACGTATCTAGTTCTCACAATGATACACGCAGTTTGAGTAAAAGCTCTTACGGCCTGAATGATCTTCTTTGTGGCCGCGGGGTCTGAGATGGCAATTACCACCACCCTAGCTTCCTGCACATTTAAATGTTTTAAAATTACCGGGTTGGTTGCATCACCAAAAGTAATAGGCTCCTCTTTTTTCTTAGCTTCCTGAAATGCTTCCGGTTCCAGGTCTACAATTGTGTATGGAATATTAGTATTTCGGGCGGCTTTAGAAATATTCTTACCATTAATACCATAACCAATTATTACTAAATGATCTTTTAATGCTTCCTTTTGAACTTCTTCTTTTGGAGCGTTCTTTCTTAGATGATTCAATCTGTGTTTTACGGCTGTAGGGATGGGAATTCGAACCAAATAATATGTAAGTTGATTTGCATAGTTCATTATAAATGGGGTAAGTCCCATTGTAATAATAGAGATGGCTAAGAAATATTGATATAAATTTTCTCCTAACAATCCATTCTTTAAGCCTTCTGTAGATAATAAAAGAGAGAATTCTCCTACCTGAAAGATGGAAAATACCACCATAAAAACGGTTCTTGGAGGATATTTTAACAATATCACTGTAAAAGCTATAATGAGCATTTTCAACAAGATCACCCCTACAATCAATAATAAGATCCAGTGAATGTGGCTGAAAAAGAATTTTAAGTTCAATAAAGACCCAACAGAAATGAAGAAGAAACTTATAAATATTTCTCTAAATGGCAGCACGTTCGCTGTGGCCTGATGGCTATAATCGGATTCTGAAATAATAAGTCCCGCAAAGAAAGCGCCTAATGCTAAAGATAATCCTACAGAAGATGTTAACCATGCTATAGCGAAGCAAAATACGATTGTAGTTAGAATGAAAAGTTCTCTATTTTTGGTTTTCACTACCATTTTAAATACTCTAGGCACCACATAAATAGCCAAAAGATAGATCACGATACCTACTCCTAAGATCTTTAGTAATAAGATGCCTATGGTGAGCCAAATATTCTCTGCTTTTCCTGCTAATAATGGAGTTAAAAGCATCATGGGTACTACAATAATATCTTGGAATATTAATATGGCCACTGTAATTCTCCCGTGAGGAGAGGTAACTTCTCCTCTTTCTTGAAACAATTTTAGAACTATGGCGGTACTACTTAAAGAGAATAAGAACCCAAGAAATATCCCGCTATTAATATCTATTCCGAAGAAATAAGCAATAGCTGCGGTTATTAAAATAGTTCCCCCAACCTGAACACCACCACCCAATAAGATCATCTTCTTCATAGAAGCCAGCCCTTTTAAAGAGAGTTCTATTCCGATAATGAATAATAGAAAAATGATCCCAATTTCTGAGAGTAATTCTACCTCATGTCTGGAACTAATAAGGTTAAAAGCATGTGGCCCGGCGATAATTCCGGCTAACAAGAATCCGAGTAAAGAGGGCACCTTTAATTTTTGAAATACCAAGATGATAAAAATAGACAGCCCTAGTATTACTACGATGTCTTTTAAAATAGGTATTTCCATAGGTAGTTACTTGTTAGAATCTCTAAATGTAAAGCCTCAATTTACAAATAGGAAATTAATTTTAAAATTATTTAAATGATCTTGTCTAAGAACCTGAGAGTCTTAGCCTGAGGATTAAAAATAAAAAAGGCGACAATGTACTAATTGTCGCCTTTTGTTCTCAATATAGAATTTATCCTTTTAACCAAGCTTTTCTAAGCATTACTGCTTTGCTATCTGCAGGAAGCTCTTTTGCGCCTAAAGTTACCTTCATATCTTTAGGAGTAAATATCTTTCCTTGAAATGAAATTTCTTTTCCATCTCTTTCTACAACCATGGTAAAGTTTTCTCCTTCTTTCCAATTCTGTGATGCCATAACAAGATCATAAGCATTTTGAATATTATAAGATGCTCCGTTAACGGTCTTGATCACATCTCCATTTTCAACTCCTAATTCTTTAAAAAATGAATTCAATTTAATTCCCTTTCTAAAGAAAAGACTCATGTTTTCTGGATTTCCATCTATATAAGGTACTCTACCATTTATAAAGAACGAGGTTTCGATTTCCTGTTCTGAAAATTCTAAACCTACAATTTCTAAAAATTCCTCGTATGGGATTGGAGTGGTTCCCTTAACGTATGTATCAAAGAAATCCTGAATCTCCGGATAGGTAAGTGATACAATTGTTGGAATTAGCTCTTCATCTTTAAATGGAGTATCTTTACCATATTTCTGGCTAAGCTTACTCATAAGATCTAAGATACCAGTTTTACCATCACTCAATTCGCGTAATTTAATATCTAAGGACATTCCAATTAGCGCACCTTTTTGATAAACATTGTAATAGTCATTTTTATAAGGCTCTTCTAATATATTACGACTCATTACTGTAAAAGGAATGGTGTCATTAAAGTTTTTTGAACTTTCGATCTTTTCTGAAATTCTTCCATAAAATTCATCATTGCCGATAAGATCTTGATTGATCTGAAATAGATTTGCGAAATATTCTGTTACGCCCTCATACATCCATAAATGCTCAGACATCTTAGGGTCATTATAATCGAAATAGTGAATTTCATTTGAATGCACACTTAATGGAGTAAGTATATGAAAGAACTCGTGAGAAACAACATCTGTCATAGATTGATTCAACTTATCTAAAGGCATAGTTTCGGGTAAAACTACTACTGTAGAGGTGTGGTGTTCTAAAGCACCATATCCTTTAGCATCTAATAGATTAGGGTCTGCTAAATAAAGAATAATAGCATAATTAGCAGTTTTATCTATATCTCCTAAAAAGTTTTTTTGAGCTGTAACCATTTTCTCAATTTCTGGCTTTATCTCTTTGGCACTATGAACACCATTTGGAGAATATACATCTAGAAGAACTCTCATCCCTTTTATATTTATGTAGGCAGTATCTGGTTTTGCATACATAATAGGTTGATCTGTAATTTCAAAATACCTTGAAGCCTTAAAGAGATCTACCATAGTTTTAGGCGATACTTTATCTGGTGAAGAGTTTGCCGCCATTAAAGATGTACCCGGAGTAAGTCCCTCTGGTCTTTTAATTAGTAACTCATAAGGTTGTTCTGTAAGATTCTTGAAGTATCCCACAAACCCATGAAGGTTCAGCATAAAATTCTTATCCTTATCTATATTAGTTCCAGAAGGGGAGAAAACTCCTTTTTCACCTTCCATATCAAAAGAATCATTTACGTAATAGGTGACCTTGTCTAATTGGGTTGCATTATCTATTAACCATGAATTTACGTCTGTTTTAGCAACTAATAGCTCATTCCCTAAATAGTCATATGCTTTTAGGTTTTCAATAAACTCACCATAATTATCTATACTATAAGTACCAGGAACAGTTTTAGGAATATAGAATGTGGTTTGATCTTCTGTGAACTTTCCAGGATCTACCGTCACTTTTACCTGATCATCTACAACATTTACAAGATCCATTTTCACCACTACAGGTTGAGGGGTAATGGTTGATAGTTTTTGAGAGGTTTTACATCCAAACATTACAGAAAGTAATGATAGAGAGTATATTATTTTTTTCATTAAGACAAAATTTGTTGTTTTTAAATAAGACTAAGTTATACACCAAATGTTACACCAATTTTGGTTTTAAACCATTGTTATTGCTATAAAAATTGAAAATAAAATCAAGGAGTTAACCTTCTGTTAATAAAAACTTAAAGTAGGTTTTAATAAAAAATCCTTTATTGTAGCACCAAAATAAAAATGATTATGAAACAAAAATTACAATTTTTGGGACTGCTAATAGTCTCATTTTTAATGACTGGGAACCTTATCGCGCAGTCGGTCTTCGTTAATGAATTGCATTACGATAACCTAGGTGGAGATATAGAAGAAGGTATAGAGATTGCCGGGCCAGCAGGTACAAATCTAGATGGATGGAGCATTGTAGAGTACAATGGAAATGGGGGAGTAGTTTCAGGAACTACCAATTTATCTGGAATTATACCAGATCTTCAAGGAGGCTTTGGAACCATATTTTTCCCAATTTCAGGATTGCAAAATGGATCTCCAGATGGATTTGCTTTAGTGAATAATTTAGAAGTAGTGCAATTCTTAAGTTATGAAGGTGTACTTACTGCCACAGCAGGTGTAGCTAGCGGACTTGAGAGTACAGATATTGGTGTAAAAGAAGACCCTGCTCCAGAAGCTGGTTTTTCATTACAACTTTCCGGACGCGGACAAGAGTATCAAAATTTTACATGGCAACCTGCTGCATCCAATACTTACAATGCCGTTAATACCGGTCAGGATTTTGGGGGAGAAGTAGTACCACCAACTATTGTAATTAATGAAGTAGATGCAGATACAGAAGGGACAGATGTTCTGGAGTTTATAGAATTATATGATGGAGGTGCTGGTAACAGTTCTTTGGATGGGAAAGTATTGGTATTTTATAACGGATCTAATGATCTAAGCTATAATGCCATCGATCTTTCTAGTTATAGCACAGATGCAAATGGATATTTCGTTCTAGGAAATGCAGATGTGGAAAACGTAAGCTTACAATTTAATAGCAACGGACTTCAAAACGGAGCAGATGCAGTAGCACTTTTTGAAGGATCTGCAGCAGATTTTCCAAATGGAACCGCAATTAGTACAGATAATTTACTAGACGCACTAGTCTATGATACTAATGATGCAGATGATGCAGGATTGTTAGTATTATTAAATGAAGGACAGTCTCAAATTAATGAAGATGGGAATGGAAATAAAGATGCGCATTCTTCTCAAAGATTTCCAAATGGTTCTGGTGGAGTAAGAAACACTGATACCTATACGCAGGCACTTCCAACGCCAGGAAAACCGAACACTAATATTTTAGAGCCGGTTTCTTTGGTGATAAACGAGCTAGATGCAGATACTCCAGGATCAGACACTCAGGAATTTTTAGAACTATACGATGGAGGAAAAGGGAATACTCCTTTAGACGGATTTATCGTTGTTCTTTATAATGGTAATAATGATCTAAGTTATAATACAATAGATCTTGCAGGGCAACTTACCAATGCAGAGGGGTATTTTGTTATGGGTAATGCAGATGTTGCCAACGTGAATATGGTAGTTGCAAATAATACCTTTCAGAATGGTGCAGATGCCGTTGCAGTTTATCAAACTTCAGCTACCAATTTTCCGAATGGTTCTGCAATTAGCACAGATAATTTAGTAGACGCTTTGGTATATGGTACCGATGATCCTCAGGATGAAGAACTTATTGTACTTTTAAATGAAGGACAATTACAGGCAGATGAAAATGCAGCTGGGAATCAAGGAATACATTCCTTACAAAGAATCCCGAATGGGGAAGGTGGAGTAAAAAATACAGCTAATTATGTAGCTACAGACCCTACACCGGGCACAGAGAACGGAGCTTTAGCTCCACAAACAGAATTGATCACAATCTTAGAAGCTAGAAATGCTCTAGATGGAACCACCGTTACTATTACAGGAACCCTTACAGTAAGCGATCAATTTAGAGGTTCTGCATACTTACAAGATGTTACTGGTGGTGTTGCAATTTTTGATGGTATGGTTCACGGAGATGGAACTTTTAATATTGGAGATAAAATTACCGTTACAGGAACAAAAAGCAGTTACAACGGGCAGATCCAAATTAGTCCTGTAGCGCGCGTAGATTTTGAGGGAGTTGCAGATGCACCTATAATACCTTTAGATATTACCGTAGCAGAACTTAGTCAGCACCCCGGAGAATTGGTACGTATTTCAGATGTAACATTTTCTGGATCAGGTAGTTTGATCTTTGGTAATGAGAACTATGTAGTTACTGATGATTCTGGTAATGGAGAATTAAGACTAGATGCAGACGTAAGTGGTTTGATAGGAAAGCAAATGCCAGCATCATGTTCCGAAGTTATTGGAGTAGTGGGTAGATATAATCAGATTTTCCAATTATTACCAAGATTGTCTACAGACCTTCCATGTGCAGATGTTTATGACAATACTGGATCTGATTCTGATATTTCAAGAGATCTTACTTTTGATGTTGTAGCATGGAACATAGAGTGGTTTGGTGACGAAGGAAATTCTCCTGCCAAGGGTTCTCCAGACTCAGACGCTGTTCAAAAGGAACGCGTAAAAGCGATTCTCTTAGATCTTGAAGCAGATGTTATTGGTGTTGAAGAGATCTCAGACGATGTTCTTTTTGGAGAAATGGTTTCTGAAATGGAAGGATATGATTATGTATTATCTAATGCAACCTCTTATCCAGATTCACCAGGCGGTCAAAAAGTTGGATTTATCTATAGAACAGATGTAGTTTCGGTAAAATCTACAAGAGCAATGTTCACGTCGGTACATCCATTTTATGATGGTGATGGATCTCTTTTAGCAGATTATCCAGAAACTCCAGATAGATTTTACGCAAGTGGGAGATTGCCATTTATGATGGAAGCAGATGTTACTTTAAATGGGCAAACTAAAACCATCAATTTTGTTGAATTACATGCAAGAGCAAATGGAAGTACCAACTCACAGTCTAGATATGATATGAGAAAGTATGATGTGGAAGTATTGAAAGATTCATTAGATACTTACTATTCAGATAAGAATATTATTATTTTAGGAGATTATAACGATGATGTAGATGTTACCGTTGCAGATAATGTAAATACTACAGTAACCACTTATAACGCTTTTGTTCAGGATACTCAGAACTACGATATCTTAACAGCTGTTCTTAGTGCTCAAGGTTTTAGATCTTATGCTTTTAGAGAGAATATGATAGATCATATAGCTGTCTCTAATGAGCTTACAAATAATTATGTGGATGGAAGTGCACGGGTACATTACGAATATTTTAATAGTGATTTTACTACTACAGCATCAGACCATTTTCCTGTCTCTGTAAGAATGATTCTAAAAAGTGTTCAGGTTGCATCTATAGAAGCATCAAATGTTACTTGTAATGGAACCGCCACAGGTTCTGCAACTGTAAATGTAGAAGGTGGAGTTGCTCCTTATACCTATGTTTGGAGTGATGGGCAAACAACCCAAACAGCTACCAGTTTAGTAGCGGGAACGTATACGGTTGTGATTACAGATGCATTATCAAATTCTGTTAATGCTGAAGTAGTAGTTGAAGAAGGACCAGCTTTAGAATTGGAAATGACTAAAGATGTAGTAGTATATTCTGGATATGATACCACATGTACTAGCATTGAAGCAGTTTCTGTTACTGGTGGGAGAGGTGAATATACGTATCTATGGAATACAGGAGATACTTCAAAAACCATAACTGTTTGTCCATCTGAAACTACTACATATTCTCTAGAAGTTACAGATGTATCGGGATGTTCTGTTACTGGTGAAGTTACTGTTACGGTAGAAGATATAACTTGTGGAAACAATAAATGGAATCAAAAAGTTCAGGTTTGTTATAAAGGAAAAGCTTTCTGTGTCTCAAAAAATGCAGTACCTGCATTCTTAAGAAATGGTGGTAAATTAGGATCATGCTCAGACAACCAGCTAGAGGTAGTGGTGGAGAAAGTGGTTGCATCACCAAACCCAACTAGAGGCCAAAGTACTATTAGAATTACTGCTAGTATAGAAGCACAAGCCACTTTATATTTATATGACTTTAGAGGAAATGTAGTTATGCAAGATGCGGTAAAAATTAAAAAAGGAACTATAGATACCAATATCAATCTAAGTAGATATCGTACAGGAATATACTTTGTGAGAATTAAAGGTGAGAACTTTGAAAGTGAAGTTTTAAAGATCCTGAAATACTAATTTTAAACTAAAAACAACAAAAAAAAGAGGCGCCAATTAGCGCCTCTTTTTATATTATATAACGTTAGTTGGTTATTCTCTAATATGTCCATTTCCCAGAACATAATATTTATTGGTTACCAATTGTTTTAGACCTAGCGGCCCCCTGTGGTGTAGCTTATCTGTACTAATGGCTAGTTCTGCTCCTACTCCCATTTGACCTCCATCTGTAAATCTTGTAGAGGCATTTTGATATACAGCAGCACTGTCTACCTGTTCCATAAATTCTACTGCTTCCTCATTATCTTTAGTAATGATAACTGCAGAGTGTCCACCAGAATATTTGTTGATCTTATCTATGGCACTGTTAAGTCCATCTATACTTCCTAAGACGATCTTCATAGCTAGAAATTCTTCATACCATGTATCGTCCCCAGGAATTTTATCTTCTTCAGTTAATATATCAGATACAGCATCATCTGCCAAAATATGCACCTGATGATCATTCAACATTTTCTGAAGTTCTTTCAGTTTATTTTCATAATCATCAATATTCACATCAATAAGAACTTTATCCAAAGCATTACATCCGGAGATCTTATCTGTTTTAGCATTTAGGATCACTTTTTTAGCAACTTCAAAATCAGCATCCTTAGAAACATATAAGAAGTTATTTCCTCTTCCACTTACCAATACAGCCCCTGTAGCATGTTCTTTAACAAAACCTATTAAACGTTCTCCACCTCTAGGTACAATTAGATCTAATTGTTCGGGTGGATTTTTAAGAAACTCCTGAGTTTGAGCTCGATCTAGATGAAGTAATTTTATCCAATCTTTGCTGAGGTTATTTTCTTCTAAAGCTTCATGCCAGCATTGCTCCAAGATCTCGTTGCTCTTTATTGCTTCTTTACCACCTTTAAGAAAGATCTTATTATTTGCTTTAAAAGCAAGCACAGCGGCCTCTATAGTAACATCTGGTCTGGATTCATAAATAATCATGATATTTCCAAAAGGTGCTGTTTTATTAGTGATATCCAACCCGGTATCTAGTTTACGATGTTCTATTACCTGCCCTACAGGATCTTCCTGCTCCATCACTTCTTTCACAGATTGTATCATTCCATCAACTTTTTTATCGTTAACTATCAACCTGTCGTACATGGCACCTTCGTTTTCTCCGAAGGCTTCAAGATCTTCTTTGTTTGCTTTAATTATATCTTCGCGTTTTGTATCTAAAATTCTCATCATAGATCTTAAAACGTTATTCTTAGTCTCTGTGTTTATCAACTTCATTCTAAAATTTTTATAAATTTTTCACTTTCTATTTTTCTTACTTCGTGAACTTTGTTCCTACTTTCTTCCCATTCACTATATCGAGAATTACATTCTTTCTCTTACCATTTGCTATAAAGGTTGGGATATTCTTCGCGGCAGTATCTTTGGCGATCTTAATTTTAGATTCCATACCTCCACGGCCTTCACCTTCACCTTTATCTGATGCCTGAACGTATTTCTCTACATTCTCATCTACCTGTACGTTATTAAGTTTTTCTGAATCTGCATGGTCAGGATGTCCTGTATAAAGGCCATCAGTGTCACTCAAAATTATTAACGCATCTGCTCCAATAAGTTCTGCTACCAAACTAGCCAATTCATCATTATCTGAGAACATAGACATCGTTACAGAAACTGCATCATCTTCATTTGCAATAGGTATAATCCCTTCAGATAATAGTGCTTCATAGCAATTGATCATATTTTCTCTGTGAACTCCAGGAGAAAAATCTCTCTTAGTAGCTAACACTTGAGCGCATCTCATTCCAAAATCGTGGAATATGCTATAATAATGTCTCATCATTCTAGGTTGCCCTACAGAAGAATACACCTGTCTACGTTGTGATGGATCTTTGATACTTATTTCACCTAAAATTTCTTTACCAGCTATTGCAGATCCTGATGAAACTAAAACCACTAAAATATCTTCTTCATATAAAGTTGCAATTTGCTCTACCAGATTTTTTAATACCGGACCTAATATTCTATGGTCCTTATTGGTCATTACATTGGTACCAACTTTTACAACAATTCTTTTCTTATCCATTATATTCATTTTTCAGATCTAATCTGATTGTATTACTAAACTTACTATTACTCTTTACCTAACTCTACCGCTCTATCGAAAGCTGCATATGCGGCATCTTTAATTAATTCTTTTACATTGTTATCTTCCATAGAATCTAGAGCAGCTCGAGTGGTTCCTCCTTTTGATGCTACACGTTCCATCCAAGTGTTTGGAGAAAGATCAGACTTATTAAATAGCTCTACTGCACCTTCAAAAGTCTGGCTTACCAAAACTTTAGAGTCATTTTTAGAGAATCCCATTTTTAAGGCAGCTTCTAACATAGATTGCATAAAGTAAAATACATATGCAGGACCACTTCCGGATATTCCTGTAGAGGCATCAATAAAATTCTCTGTTCCTACGTGAATAGATTCTCCAGTGGTATCTAAAAGGTTTCTTACCATTAGAAGTTCTATCCTCGATACTTTCTTAGCAGCGGTATAAGAGGTAACTCCTTTTCCTACCTGCGCAGGTAGATTAGGCATTGCTCTAACCACTTTCTCTAGACCAAGTCCATCTTGTATAGTCTTTAGTGTTACACCAGCCATAATAGATACAACTATTTGGTCTGAATGAACTAAAGGTTTGATTTCTTTAAATAATTCTTCACAGTGATATGGCTTTACTGCCAGAAACACCACGTCTGCTTTTGGTAAGCAGGCTTCAATGTCATCATAAACATCAAAATGATCTAATTTGTTAAGTGATACTAATAGCTCAGGAGATTTATCGAATATCATTAAGTTATGCCTGTTCAACAAACTAGATTTTGACATACCTTCTGCATAGGTCAGCCCCATATTTCCTGCTCCAATTACTAATACTTTCATTCTTTATTTTTTGGTTTATTAAAACTTAAATCGGTTTATACCAATCTATCATACCCTCTATAGTGTGCAAAGACTGTGCAAGCCGTTAAACAATAGCCAAAATGCACTAAATTGATTAAAATGCGATTAAATCTCACGGAAAAAGCTAGAAAATGCAGCAATTAAGAAGTTGGGGAAAAATAATTAAAATGTGAATTAAAGATATCCTTCGTAGGGTTTACTATGAGTACGCTAAGCGGATATTAAAACATCTATATAATTTTGATAATGTTAAAAGATAGAGAAGCCTAATTTTACCTGTACACCCCTAAAAATAGACGGTATGGCGTACTACTGCAAATTTGGCAGTACTTTTTGGAAAAGATGTTAAATAGTAAGTTTTCGAAAATTAGGACTGGTGTAGTCATAGATTTCGAGTTTTAGATCTCTAAATTTTTTGAGAAAATTTCGTACTCGTTCTCTAAGTTTTTTATGCTCTTCTTCATAGAACATATCGCAACTTATGTCTTCACACTCTCTCATGCCATTCAAATCATTCTTATGATTGTTAATGCTGTAATGCAGGTCTATTTTTTCGGCTTTAAATTCTTCGAGATCCTTTAACCGGATTTTTATAGTATCAAAGAAACTAGCCTCGTAATTTTCAAATACATCAGAAGATAATAATTTCTTTAAAAAGATGATATCGTCTGTACTTTGTTGAATTAATTTATCCCAATCTAAAGCGTGTTGTTGTAGCTGTTCAAGATTATTATCGCTATTGGCATCTGAGTTATAGATAGTATTTTTCATAACTTCCATAGTTTTATATCCTATTAAATTTACAACCTAAAGCTTAATTTAGAAAGCAATCTTATATTTTTAACTCAAGCACATAGAGCGTTTAATCTATTATATGAATACAATTATTGCAGCAATCTTTTTTGTTTTTGATGTTTCAAAGCTTCAGATACCGTTTTAAAAATCTCTTTTTTTAATCGATTGTAGTTTCTTGAAAATTTGAAGAACTCTGTCAATAAATTTCTATGTGCTTCTTTGTACTGTGTTTCTTTTTTAATATTGTCTTTTCCGTCTAACATAACCTCAAGTCCGTTAATGTGATCCTGAATATCTTTATGTAGGTTGGAAGCGGTAGATGATGTAGTAGATAGCTTTTTAATTAGATCTGTAACCTTCTCTGTAAGATGAAATTCTATAATAGGCAAAGTATATTCTTTTAACATATCTTCAAAAAATGAATGTTCATCATTAATAAAGTTCAATTCTGAAATCCATTCTAAAGAAGAAAAGTGCATTTCTTCAGGAGTTTTCCATTCTAGATATCTAAAATTGTTTACTTCGTTTTTCATAGCTATAGATTTAAAGTTTTAAAACATTAATTGCCTTCCTTTTGGATAAGCTTATCTCCTGTATAATTAAAAATATCTAATTTGATATTGTTATAATTTTTGATGAATTCTAAAAGTTGTGGTTCAATCTTTTGATGTTCTAGAAGTATAAAGTTTTCTAAGGTTGTGTTGTCTACCTCTGTCCAGTCTTGTATAACTGTAAAATGCTTGTTGGCAAGAGCAGAAATAATTTCTACTTGTTGCTTTAGTTTTTTTAGATGTGCCTGATATCTAATAAACTCTGTTAGCAATTCTGGAGTGATATAAAAAATTGGAGAAGCTATGTACATCTCTAGAAAAGAAATCTCCTTTTTAGTAGCAGATAAAGTTTCTTGCCACACACTTACTAATATGAGTAATTGTTTGCGACTTCGTTTAAAATGAGAATATGGAGCGCTTAAAATTGTCATGTAATTTATTTTAATGTTCTTCCAAGGTACCACTTTACTTTTCCTTACTTACTGATAAATATCAGTACTTCGAGTTTCCTTTTTAGACAGATAATTCAACAACTTCATATAGATGGGGAATGTACACTTTCCATTGTAGCGTATCCTTTATTTTAAGCCTTAAAGCGTCTAAGGCAATGCGTTCTCCATGAATCAAAAAGGTTCTTTCAGGAATATTCTTGATATCACTTACCCAATCTAATATCTCCGCCTGATCTGCATGAGCAGACAAACTCTCTATATTTTCAATCTTTGCATTTACTTCATAATATTTCCCATAGATCTTTATCTCTTTCCCACCTTCTTTTAAAGTTCTTCCTCTAGTTCCTTCAGCTTGGTATCCCACTAAGACCACAATGGTTTCCGGTTTAGAGATAAGGTATTTTAAATAAGTGAGCACTCTACCGCCCGAGACCATACCACTCCCTGCAATTATAATCTTTGAGCGAGTATCATCCACGGTTTTCCAAGTATCCTTATAGGAGGTAATAATGTTAAAATGCTGCTTCATGTGCTCTAATTCTTCTAAAGAGATTTTGTGCCATGAAGTGTATTGTTCAAATACGCAAAAAACCTTGTTGGCCATAGGGCTATCAATACATATGGGAATATTAGGAATTTTATTTTGCTCAAAAAGTTTCCATAGAATATACATAAGGGTTTGTAATCTTTCTACTGCAAAACTAGGGACGATAAGGTTCCCTTTATTTACTAGAACTTCTTTTATACATTGTATTAATTTAGCCTCCACATCTTCTTCAGCATGAAGTCTATTTCCATAAGTACTCTCTAAAAATAAAAAGTCTGCCCAGTCTGGTTTCTCTGGAGCCTCTAATAATCTATCTTTTACTCTACCTATATCTCCGGAGAATAGGAATACCTTCTCGCTAATTTTTAGTTCTATAAAAGTAGCTCCCAAAATATGGCCGTTCTTTTTAAATCGAACTTTGATCTGGCTATTTAGTACCATCCATGTTTCCATATTAGCTTGCTGAAATAATTTAATGGTAGCTTCTGCATCTTTTATGGTATAGAAAGGCTTAGCAGGATCGTGAATACTCGTTCCATTTTCATTAGCTCTTGCTGCATCTTCCTCTTGTATCTTTGCACTGTCTCTAAGAATGATGGAGGCAATTTCTAACGTTGGTGCAGAGCCAATTATAGCCCCTGTAAAGCCTTGTTGCCATAGTTTAGGTAAATATCCGGTATGATCTAGATGGCCATGGGTGAGTAATATGAGATCTATTTTTTCTGGAGGGAAAGGAAATTTTTCCCAATTTAATAACCTAAGCTCTTTCAACCCCTGAAACATACCGCAGTCTATAAGAATGTTTAACTCTGGAGTTTCCAAAAGATATTTAGAACCGGTGACAGTTTGGGAGGCACCTAGAAAATGAACTTTTACAGCATCCATACATTTTAGTTTTTAATAGAACCTAGACATAATTCTTTCATCTCTAGTACTATTTTTTGCTTGCGCAAGCTCGAAATACCAAGATGGTCTAGATAGAATTTATCGTTAATTAGCTCTTTGCAGAGTACTACATCTCTACTTAATAAAAATTGTTTTTCTCTTTTAGTAAGCAAATTAGAAACTGTAATAGGATAAAGTCCGGTATGGTCTATTCTATCTTTTATTCCGTTTCCTTTGGGAGTGTCCCAGCTCAATAATTTAATATTTGAACATTTTCCATAAGCCAAGGCATCTGCTGTAAACCTAGTATTGGTAACTACCCAGCCTTGAGTGAATTCATGTTTGTTAGTGGATGATTTTTGCTCATTATGATTCTGAAGATCTCGAAATCTGGAATCTACATACATAGGGATCTTTACATCACAATTTCTACCCTGGTCTCCATGAAATTTACATTCCATAAATAAGGTCTCCTTGCCTTTAGTGGCTATAACATCTATTTCATGCTTTACGCATAATCCTGGTAACACCTTGCCCACAGTAACTTCATAACCCAAATTTTTAAATAGTGCAGCTATAAACTTTTCAAACGGGAAACCTGTTGGACCAAGTTCATATATCGCTTTTTTTAGTTTATATTTTGAAGCAAGGCAATTGCTCTTAGCTTTAAGTAATTTAAAGGCCCGATTATATATTTCTTTAGTTGAAATACCTTCATACATTTCTAGCTTTAAAGTATCTAGGATCTCTTTTATAATCAAATCACCAGCACCGGCATGCTTTAAAGAGTGCGCAACACTATCTGCAGAAAAAAGAACGCTTTCTCCTGATGCTTTTATAATATGTAACTTAGAGAGATCCATTTAATTTTTTTCGCTTTACTAAATTGAAGTTTTGAGATTATTAAAAATCTATTCTTATTTTTTGTGATGCATTACCAATAGAGGTACATGTGGCTTAAAGCCAATTTCATGCACTAAAGTTTTAGAAAAAATAGAGGCTAGAAAACCTTGTTTTTTATTGATTAGCGCTAGCATATCAGAATTTCTACTTTCTATGAAAGAATGTATTCCGGTAACCAGTGGAATGTCTGTTAAAGTGTGGAAAGTATGCACTACATCTTTTAAATATTCTTGAAGTTCTTTTTTATTTTTCTCTTGTTCTTTGCTTAGATTATCTTTCTTCTGAATATGTAATACTCTAATAGCAGCTTTTAATTTTGAAGCTACCTCTAGCAATTCATTAAGTTCATGAGATGCTACAGAAGATTTGAAATTGGTAGCAAATACTACTTCTTTTCTGGAATGTTCTTTAAGTTGAATGGTTTGAGGAACCACTATTACCGGGCAATCTCTTAATTTTTCCATTACATCTACAGAATTACTACCGTATAAGAATTTGTCTGATGAATTTTCTCCTAGCGTTCCCATCATCAAGAGATCTATTTTCTTATTCTCTACGGTGGTTCTAACAGCTTCAAAAACGCTGTTATAGGTAGATATCATTTCAAATTTATGATTATCATTATCTGATCTTATAGTTATCGCATCCATTAGTTGCTCTAGGCCTTTTTCTGAATTTTCTCTAGCTTGCTCATATGCCTTATGTCCTGGCTGTGGGGGTAAAATACTATCTGTAGTTAAATGATAAAGCTGGAAAGCATTCAAAATATAGAAGGTACATTTATCATCTTTAAATAAGTCTGTAGCATATATTAAAGCATTCCATGCGGTTCTGGAGAAATCTGTTGGTATAAGTATTTTCTTTTTCATCTTAATTTGAATTAAGTTATAAAACTACTGACCTTGACAGCTATAAAAAATGACCAGTGTCAGTTTAAGCTATAAGCTTACTGTTATGATTTTTTGTGAAGTACCAAAACAGGTATCAAAGCATATTTTCCAACATCTCTATATAAATGCGTAAAGAGTAGGTTTTCAAAAAAACTATGCTTCTTATTAATGAATGCAATCATATCACTACCTCTACTTTCTGTAAAGCAATAAATACCTACAGGTACGCTTACATGTGCCAGAGAATGAAAACTGTGTGGAACATTTTCCAGATGGGCATCTAATAAACTTTTATTTTTCTTCTGATTTTCACTCAACCCACTGCCTTCGTCTATATATAACATACGTATAGAAGCATTGGTCTCATTAGCTAGTTTTATTAGATATTTAAGATCATTTTTTTTCTGTGAGTTTTTATAGCCATTTACCAGAACAATTTCGCTTAAACCTGAAAAAGCAACATGAGAGGGTATAGCTAGTATGGGACAGTTCTTAATTTGCTCCATTATTGCTATGGTATTACTTCCATAAAGCGTTTGATATGCGCCCGTACTACCTTGAGTTCCAATTACTATACATTCGTATTCTTTAGAATTAATTTCAGAAGATATGGCAGCAATAAGACTTTTGTTCTCTGCAAGGCTATGGAAAACGTGTAAAGGATTGTGGTAAGTGATCTTCAAGATCTCCATTAATCGCTGCAAGTCATGATTGGCAAGATCTAAGGCTTTTTTAAGTGCTTCTTTGGCCGGAATGGGAGTAAGCTTGCTAGAATCATGATAATCGTTTACATCATAAGCGTGTAGAAAATAGAAATTACAAGCCTCATCTTTATAAAGTGTGATGGCGTAAATGATAGCATTCCATGCATTTTCAGAAAAATCTGTAGGAAGGAGAATGTTTTTCATGATTTCTAATGTTTATGTTCATTTGCAGGTATAATTAGGAAGGGTGTTTTAACATGAAAACCAATTTCATTAATAACAGGTCTAAAGAGTAAATTTTCGAAAAAAGAGTGATGATTATTGATCATTAACAGGAGATCTGTTTCATTTTCATTTTGAAAATCATAGATAGCCTGTGGTACGCTTTTATTATTGACCGTATAAAATTTATGAGCATAGTGATCAATTTTTTCTATCAATTGATTTTTACCTCGTTCCTGATCTTGCTCCATGCCTGTTCCAAAGATGACATGTAAAATATTCAATTGAGATTGGTAATTGTCTGAAAGTAGATCTAGAAATTTAAAAGGCAATATGCTGTAATCTATCTCAAAATCTGTTGGAAATAATATGCTGTGAACAGGTTTAAATTTGAACTGAGAAGGAATTGCTAATAATAGACAAGGAGACCTTTTTATAACATGTACTGTATTAGACCCGAATAAAATTTGAGCAGCTCCCGTAGCACCTTTAGTTCCCATAACTACAAGATCTATATTCTTATCTGCTACCTGTTCCTTTATTTCATCTGTAAGAATATTAAAAGCAGCTATCTTTTTAATAGTATGTTTTGGATTGTTATAATCTGCTCTAATTCGCTTTTCTACTCTGGTTAATCCACTTTCTGAGTTTATTTTGTAAATTTCATCCAAACTTATCTGGCTGGGACTGTATAAAATATATTCTGTATCATATAAAACAGGTGTATAGGTATTTAGAAGATAGAAGGTGCATTCTACATTTTTAAAGAGATTTATTGCATAATCTATAGCGTTATAAGCGTTTTCAGAAAAATCTGTTGGAAGAAGAATTTTTTTCATTAGTATGGAATTTAGCACCACTTAAAGCTAAAGACAATCTGCATGAAATAGTATGACAATTGTCAGTTTACCAGATTTTTACATTATCTCTCTATGATAATTTTGAAGAACTAAAAATGGAATTTGAGGTTGAAGTCCGATCTTATCTATTGTAGAAGCTTGAATGATGTTTTCTAGATAGGTATGTCTTGATCTTACCATTACCAGAAGATCTATATTCATAAAATCTAAGTGTTTTAATATAACCTCTGTTTTATCTCCTTCACCTGCTCTATGAAAATTGAATACATCATCTTTAAATTGCTCTTTCAGAAAAGATTGATTGTCTTTCTGACGATATGAGTTAATGGGGAATTTAGAAATGTAAAGCATATGAATTTCAGACCTGTAAGATCTTGCCATGTCTGCTACTAACTTTAATTCTCTGCGCTGATATGGAATTAGAAAATTGGTTGGAAAGAGAATTTGCTTAGGTGTTTTATACACGTAATTTTCTGGGATGCAAAGCACGGGGCATTGCACATATTTCATAACCTGAATGGTATTGGTGCCATAGGTAAGAGATTTCTCATTGGTCTTTCCTCGGGTGCCCATTACGGCAACATCTATGTTCTCTATATTTATAAGGTCATTTGCTTTATCTACCAGCAAACCGTACGATGATTTTATGAAAAATTGATGCTTAGGATTAGGAGATAATTCCTTGATAGCTGCAAGGATCTCTTTTAGCTGAGATTTTGAATTTTTCTTAGCGTTCGCCTTTTTTTCTTGGAATTGATCTTCAGTAAGTGCAGCCTCATTACTATAAACTTCATCTGCATAAGCGTGAAGCAGATAAAATTCGCTTTTTTCATACTTAAATAGCGAAACAGCATATTTTAAGGCATTGAAAGCATTTGCAGAAAAGTCGGTAGGCAATAATATCTTTCTCATAATAAAGTAATTGAACCTTAAAAGTAAGAGCTATTAGCCTATCAAACTATGATGAATATCAGTTTAGGCTCCACTAAGAACTAAGTAAATAATTGTGTGCGAATCTTTTATGCATCAACATGATTTAAAGAGAATACTTTTATCCACCAAAAGAATGATATAGTATTACCTAACAAGCTGTAGCTTATGGTAATTTAAGATCTTGATATCTCTTCCATTAATATCTATTAATCGTTCTTTTTTTAGGAACGATAAACTTCTAATTAAGCTTTCTGTTGAAATTCCTGCTACGTTGGCGAGATCATTTCTGCAGATCTTTATAGATTGATGAGGTTTATTTTCAATATTTTCTGCAAACTGTAAAATAGTATTAGATGTTTTTTTAAGAACAGATCCATAGGCCATTTCGAGTAGATGATTTTTTAATTGAGAAAGCTTGTCGGATAATAATTGTGCTAGTTCTAAGCTAAGATTAGAACTTTGTGATAGTAGCTCCTGAAATTTTGAGTTAGAGATCCGTAGAAGTTTGGAAGTTGTTAAACACGTGGCAGTTTCTGGGTAGGAGGATATTTCTTTAAATGAGTAAAATCCAAAGAACTCATTTGGTTTGTAAAGCCCTGTTATTAATTGTTTACCATATTCATCCATTCTGTGGATCTTTACCAATCCACTTTCCACTAAATAGACATAGTTGGCATGTTTTTGCTCTTTATATACAGGTTTGTTCTTAATAATATCAATTTCTTCTGCTTCAGTTCTAAAATAATATAACAAGTCTTTGAGCGATGTTATGGATCTTAATTTTCTGCTTTTAAAATTATTAGTGGGTACTGTGAGCTTAGCAGATTTAACTTTAGAAAGAGTGTTATTTATCTTGTCTAATAATGCTTTTGCTGAAAATGGGTAGGTTATATAATTTTCGTTTAAGGAGTTCTCTATTATTCCCGGAGCATTAAGATCCAACAAAGAAGTGATTATTATTATTGGGATGTGAGCTCCAAAATCTTTTTGTAATGCTAAATATGCACTATAAGAATTAGAATTACGCATGGAAATACCCCAAAACAGAAGATCGGGTTTTGAAAGTTTTAATTCGAGAATGGCATCGCTGCTACTTTCAGCAATGAGCACCTCGCAATCGGAATCTGTTAGGATTTTTTGAGTGCTACTCCTTAATTGTATAGAATCAGCTATCAGTAATATCTTTATGTTACCCCTCATACTTGTAGAATTTATTTGGGGAGAACGTTTTAAGTGTTTAGCGATGAGCTAAGCTTTAGCTAAAGAGATCTTTAAAAAAGGTAATTTAAATTCACTTACTATTTAAGTTTTTGAATTACAGGTATTTAAAATAATCATTATTTGTGTTACACCCAATTTTAATATCATAATGTTTTTAGGGAAAGCTGATAATTATCATAATCAAATCTTACAATGTTGTTTAACTTTATAGCAAGTGGATTAGATTGATAGTGCATGAGAGTTTCGCGTATCTTGGTATCTATATTCATGTATAATTATAAATAATATGGAGCATCCATTGTGCCAGAGTTGTGGCTTTGTTTTACTAGAGGAGAATAAAGGAACTAATAGGGATCAATCTATAAATGGAGAATATTGCATTCACTGTTTCCAAAATGGTGAATTTACAGATAGTTCTTTAAGTATTCATACCATGGAAGTTAGATTGAATGATATGGCCAAGATCCATAATGAGCTTTCCATGGAAGAAGCCCAGCATATAATTCATTTATTACCAAGCCTTAAAAGATGGAAGATGGATTTTATCTAATTTCATTTTCAAATTCCTTTATCAGAATAAATTAAAGCTATGAGCGAAAATCCGTATAATTTTGAAGGATTAAATGATGAGGAAGTCTTGCGTTCTAGAAAATTGCATGGTAGTAATTCTATAAATAAGGTTAAGGGAAGCAGGTTATTAAACGTGTTCAAAGATATATTTCTGGAGCCGATGTTTCTTATCTTGTTAGCCACTGCTAGTATTTACTTTATTTTAGGCAGTTATAATGAAGGCATATTCTTGTTATGCGCCATCGTTTTGATCTCTACCATCTCCTTTTATCAAAGCGCTAGAAGTAAGAAGGCTCTCGATGCTTTAAAAGAGTATACCCAAACCCTTAGTACCGTTATAAGAAATAATGAGCTCGTTGAGATACGATCTGATGAAATCGTAATTGATGATCTGGTGGTAGCTTCAGAAGGAGAGTTGATAACTGCAGATGGAGAATTACTTCAGCTAAATGATTTTACCGTAAATGAATCTATTTTAACGGGAGAAGCCTTTAGTATTTATAAAGAGCTGGAAGATCCTGAAAAAAATCTGGTATTTAAGGGTACAGCAGTAGTTTCCGGGCAATGTGTTTTTAAAACCAAACAGGTTGGTGCAAATACTAAATTAGGAGAGATCGATACTTCCTTAGGTAAAATCAAAAAGGTTAAATCTCCGCTTCAAGAACAGATTTCCCGTTTTGTTAAAAAAATGGCTATTATAGGTATTGGTATCTTTCTCATTATCTGGGGTATCAGTTTTAAAGCTTCAGGAGATCTATTAGATAGTTTGCTGAAGGGATTAACTATTGCTATGTCTGTATTGCCGGAAGAAATCCCTGTTGCTTTTGCTACTTTTATGGCGTTAGGTGCCTATAGATTGATGAAATTGGGAATTGTAGTAAAGCAAACTCAAACTATTGAAACACTGGGTTCTGTAACTGTTCTTTGCACAGACAAAACAGGTACAATTACAGAGAACCGCATGGAACTTACCAAGATCTATACACACTTAAATTCAAAGACGAGCAGTGACCAAAATTGGAATTCTGAGGAAGCATTTAACCTCATTGAAACTGCAATGTGGGCGAGTGAGAGTGTTCCTTTTGATGCCATGGAGAAATCACTTCATCATTTCTATGAAACATTAGCAGAAGTTGATGAACGTCCAGATTATAAAATGATCCATGAATATCCATTGGGGGGAAAGCCACCAATGATGACACATATTTTTCAGAATGAACAGGGATCTAGAAAAATTGCCATGAAGGGTTCTTTAGAAGCTGTACTAGAACATTCAATTCTCACTAAGGAAGAAAAAAGCAATGTAGAAAGTATCGCGGCGCAATTAGCCTTAGAAGGTTTAAGGATATTAGGGGTAGGTGCAGCAGATTTTAATGGAGATGAATTTCCAAAAACTCAGCAGGAATTCAGGTTTAAATTTATAGGCATTCTTGGATTTTATGATCCGCCAAAAAAGAACATTGCCGAGACGCTGCAAAAACTTTATGCAGCTGGTATAAAGATTAAAATTCTAACCGGAGATAATGAGATCACGACAGCTGCTATTGCCAAGATCGTAAATTTTAAAAATGAGCATACCGCGATAACAGGAGAAGAATTAATGAAGCTTTCTTCTGAAGAGTTTGAACAAAAAGTAAGAGATACTAATATTTTTACCAGAATATTTCCGTAAGTAAAATTAAAGATCATCAATACCTTAAAAGCACAAGATGAAATTGTGGGGATGACGGGTGATGGAGTGAATGATGCGTTGGCTTTAAAGGCAGCTCATATTGGTATTGCCATGGGAAAAAGAGGTTCTGATATTGCTAAAGAATCATCATCACTTATTCTCTCTGATGATGATTTTAGTAAAATGGTAGATGCTGTAGCCATGGGAAGAAAGATCTATGTAAACCTGAAAAAAGCAATTCAGTACATTATTTCAATTCATATACCTATAATTTTAACAGTGGCATTGCCCGTAGTTCTTGGATGGATCTATCCGGTTATTTTTACTCCTATACATGTAATATTTCTTGAACTTATAATGGGCCCCACTTGTTCTATAATCTATGAAAATGAACCTTTGGAGAAGTTTAGTATGACGCGTGCACCTCGAAAAATGAAAGATACATTTTTGCGGTGGAGAGATCTCACGGTTAGCGTCATTCAAGGTTTAGTGATAACAATAGGATGTTTGTTTATATACCAGTTCGCTATTAGAAATCTTTATTCTGAAGAAGCCACAAGAGCTATGGTTTTTAGTACATTAATAGTTTCTAATATATTTTTAACGCTGGTTAATAGATCATTCTACCATTCTATTTTCACCACCTTACGTTATAAGAACAAACTCATTGGCGGCATTGTAATTTTAAGTTTTATGCTTCTTGCAATTATATTATATCAACCTTGGGTAGCCAATCTTTTCGAAGTAACGGCTCTTAATTTATCTCAGTTATTAATTCTATTTATCACAGCGTTTGTTATTGTTTTCTGGTTCGAGATTTATAAATGGATAATCAGAAGAAATCATTCCGGATAATTGGTCATAGAATGATAAATATCATAAGCGGAGGTCTATTAAATAATTAACTTTAAAAGAGAAATTAAATTTAATTATTATGGCAAAATTAGATAAACTCATTGCAGAAATAACCGGTCTCACCCTGGAGTTGGAAACTTCCTATCCTAGTATTTATAGATTTTTAGAAGAACAGGAAGTAACTTTACCAACCTTTGAGCATCCAGAAATGACGGAAAAGATCTTTACTGAATATCTAGAAAATTTAAAGCAACTTCTATTTCGCTATAAGCAATCACATCTAAAATAACTATTAGCCACCTTGTATTTATAATTCTGAGGAGAGATTAAAAATATAATAATAAGGAGTTTATGTTTACTTTTTAATCAATCTGGCTTGCTACTCTATTTTTAATAAACTGTATTGAAACTAAGTAATGGAATACTGGTTATATTATCCATTTTCTTTACAAGATCTTGGTGAGAACCTGCATTAAATTCAGATTTGTTCTTCCGTTCCATCATAGCAACCATATCGGTGTTCGTGGTAAGAAGATATTCATTTAAGGTTTTAAGAATGTTCTCAGAAAATATTAGCTTAAATTCAAAATTATCTAAAGCCACTTTTTCCGCCAGTAAAGTTTGAAATCCTATAAGCCGCTCTTTTGTTAGATATTCTTCATAGGCATAGATATGTAAGATAACAATACTAATTTTTAAAGGCGCAAAGATCTTTACAATTTGATTTAGGTTATAAATGTCATCTTCTTCAAAATCGCTGGTATAAACGATGGTCTCCAGATTAATGAACTCAAAAGTAGGAGGGATGGCCAGTATAGGAAAAGTAGAAGCAGCTATCATTGCATTGGTTATGCTTCCAAAATTTTTAGCTTTAAACGGACTATTACCGTGAGTTCCCATTATTAAAAATGCTATATCCAGATCTTTAATGAAATTGCAGATCTTCTTTGGTATATTTTTGCCCTTTTTGATAATTGCCCGGATCTGTAGAGAATCGAAATTTGCTTTTAAATGAATGCTACAATACTCTTGTAACAGTTGTACTCTCGTATCTAGAATAGCCTGATTGTCTGATGCAGAATGATACTCATCATCTTCTTCGGGATTGCAAATATTAAGTACTATTAGTTCCTTTTTAAGCAAGTTACTCATCTTAAAGGCATATTGTAATGCTGCAATAGAGTTGCGAGTAAAATCTGTAGCACATACTATTTTATTCATAATTTAGCTTTTATTTTAAGTTTTCTATTATTCGCTTTCATTCTTTTTAAGCGCTCTTGCTTTTTTTCTTTCTAATTTTTTGAAATATCCTTTAAATAAAAAATTATGTTTTAGAGCTTCCATATTTTCATCAAATTTTTCTGATGCCGATTCTACATTTTTCAGTGTTTGTTCAACATTAGAAGCAATAATTGTATCTGTAAGAATGCTATTAAAAGCACCTTCTTCTGAATTCAATTTATTTGAAAAAGCATTAAGATGCATAGAGATCTGTTTTATTTGAACAGATGAGGTTTCTATATTCTGCATAATAGAATCTATTTTTCCAGCTGTAATGGTGTCATTAAAGATCTTTCCTGCAGCACTGTTATCCATATCAAACTTTGAGATAGTAGCATTTAAATTTGATATAGTTCGTAGTGCTAGCTTACCTGCTTGCTCAAAATTTGAGATACTGTTCTCAAAATTTTCTGCCAGTTCTTCACTTTTAAGCAAAGCACCAATAGTTCCTTCTCCATTATTAATAGCGTTCGAGATCTTCAACAGATCTGCAGTAAGTAAAGCTGCATTCTCATTGGTAGTATTTAGTGTAGTTAGCATATCTGCCGTTGCTATCTTACTTATGGAGGCTATGGTATCTCCATTTCTTAAGGGTTCGTTGATATAATTATCTACAGGTACAATATTTACAATCATACTCCCTACCAAACCATCAGAACTTATAGTAGCCTGTGCATTAGATCTAATAAGTTTCATAGCGCTATTATCCACCTTCATATCAACACATATGCTAGTGTCATTAAGAATGGTAATTCCTTTAACAGTTCCAACATTCACTCCGCTAAATCTAACATTGTTACCAATTTGCAGTCCGTTTACATTTTTAAATATCGAAGAGACATCACTGGTGTTTCCAAACATATTTTGTCTGCTTCCTATAAAATAGATCGCCAAAACAAAGATGAGTATTGCAACGGTTACAAATACTCCCAGGAGCAGATTCTTGTTTTCACCTTTTTCCATAATACTCTATTTAAAAAATGCTTTCACTTTTGGATCTTTACTTTGCTGTAATTCATTAAATGTGCCTTCCACATAATTAATCCCATCTAAGATCAAGATCATTCTGTTGGAGATCACTCTGGCACAATCTACATCATGCGTAATTATAAGAGAGGAGGTCTTATATTTTTTCTGAATGTTGCTCATAAGTTCTATGATCTCCTTAGATGTTATAGGATCTAAACCTGTAGTAGGTTCATCATATAAAATGATCTTCGGCTTTAAGATGAGTGCTCTTGCCAGGGCAATTCTTCTTTGCATTCCTCCAGATAATTCTTCCGGCATTAGATCTATTACATTTTCTAATCCTACATTGGTTAATGCTTCTAGAACCAGCTGGTCTGTATCATCAAGATCATTAGGTCTTGTATGTCTTCTCAATGGAAATTCAAGATTTTCCCTAACCGTCATAGAATCATAGAGTGCGCTTCCTTGAAAAAGAAATCCGATACTTGTTCTAAGAATATCCATTTCCTTTCTACTTAACCCGGCTATATTCTTTCCTAGAATCTCAACACTTCCTTTATCTGGATCTAAGAGTCCTACCATGCATTTAATAAGAACAGACTTTCCAGCTCCAGATTTCCCCATTAATACTAAATTTTCTCCTTCGTATAACTTCAGATTGAACCCTTTTAATACTTCTAGGGTGCCAAAGCTCTTATGAAGATCCTTGATTTCCAGTACCGGTTTTGTTGTATCAAATAGAGTTGATTTCATAAGATGATCAATAAAAAATATCTGAAATAAATACTGCTATAAAATCAATAATAAATAATAACATAGAAGTGAATACTACAGCAGAATTAGAAGCCCGGCCCACACCGGCGGTACCTTTTTTACTGTTGTAGCCTTTAAAGCAACCTACCAAACCAATGGCAAATCCAAAAAAGTATGATTTTACGGTTGCCGGTAGCACATCACTAAATTTAAGAGCATCAAAAACCTGATTGAAATATAATAGAAAGGAGACATCTCCTTTAATATTCTCTATAATGGCAGACCCAATAAGCGCAATAAAATCTCCTACAAATATGAGTAGCGGTAACATTAGCGTGGTGGCTAATATTCTTGTTACCACTAAATACTTAAAAGGATTGGTACCAGAAACTTCCATGGCATCTATCTGTTCTGTAACTTTCATAGAACCCAATTCTGCACCAATACCAGAACCAATTCTTCCTGCACAAATAAGCGCAATAATTACAGGCCCTATTTCCCTTACTATAGAGATGCTAATCATAGAAGGCATCCAAGCTACAGCACCAAATTCCTGAAGTGTAGGTCTGGATTGAAGGGTAAATACCAAACCTAAAATAAACCCTGTTACGCTTACCAATAGTAAAGATCTATTGCCCATGTTGTAACATTGCTTCAAGAGTTCTTTAAATTCGAAGGGTGCCGTAAAAACTTCTTTAAAGTATCTTCCAGCAAATGCAGATAGATCTCCAATTTCTACAAAGAAGGATTTTAAGTTAGTAAGAATTGCAGAAGATGACACCATAGCATTGCTATTAGAGTCAAATATAGAGAAGGAAGCTATCCATAAAAATGATAAAAATCATCTTTAATAGTTAAATAGCTAAAAATAAGTAATTAGGGTAAGTGAATCTCTAGATTAATAATGAACAATCCATTTGTCTAGAAGCTGTTCATGTTTGTAGTTTTTAAGCAAATATCTAAGAGAATCGGGCATGGGATGTTTTGCTCTTTCTATTAGAACGTTGTTATTTTGATTCATGAGTAGTTCAAAATGCTCTTTATCCTGGTCTAAACGAAGGTCTATGTAATCTTTTTTATATTCATCTCCTTCTTCAAATTGTATTTCTCTAATGGTAGGGAAACTTTTATTGTGTACGGTAACTATATTCTGATCTAAATAGAATGCAGCAGAAGGTAATAGGTAATCAAAGACGATAAGTCGGTTTAGATCTGTTCCTTTTTTCTCCTTTACAAAGGAAACCAATTCTTTCACAGAATTAACAGTATACGGATTACTTCGGCTAAATATAGTATGTGTAAGCATAAGGCAAGCTATAAATGCTACCCCTAGATATTGCAGTTTCTGCCTGCTATTAAATGGAGAAAATTTAATAAAATATAAAAGAACTATAGCAACTAAAACTATTAGCGGAAGGCTATAAATAAGATCCATAGAGATTGACGGAATAAATAGAGAAACTACTAAACCAACTAATAGAAGTCCTAGTAATACCTCGTAAACCTTGCAAAACCATTTTAACTTCATATCCGAAATTTTATATAAAAGGTAACCACCTGCCAGCGCTAGGAAAGGATACATAGGGAGAATATAAAGAATGAGCTTGGAAGAAAAAGCAGAGAAAATAACAAAGATCAAAAGACTAATAATAGTTAATGTTTTGATGATAGTATGCTTTTGCAGTGCTTGTTTAATATTGCTAAAATAACTTGCTATTATAAAAAATACCCAGGGAAAACCTAATAAAGGAGCGAATAAGAGATAATACCAAAACGGTTTGCTTCTATGAAATTTTTCTGCATTGGTAGCACGCTCTACAATCTGTTTTTCAATAAAATAGTTCCATAATTTAGGGTTGTCTATTATAATAGCAATAAACCACGAAGCAGAGATCGCTACGAAAATTATTATTCCAAAAAGATCGTGCATGGAAAGTTTGATCCTCTCCTTTTTAACTATTAAATAGGTCGCTATAAAAATAATAACGGGAAGGATTGCAACCGGACCTTTTGTTAAAAAAGCAAACCCAAGAACCATGTAAAAAGCATATATCCAAATCTTAGAATGATGCACCTTATTTTGCAACCATAAATAGAGACTCCATAAGATAAAGGTTATTAGATATGCATCTGTGGTTAGATTTCTGGAGGCAATTATAACAATAGGAAAGCTAAGATAGATCAAGGCAGCCGCAACAGCTATCTTCTCATCTTTATATAGCAGTTTTCCAATTCTAAAGATCAGGTATATTTGAAGTATTAGTGCAATACCAAGAAAGAATCTCGCACCATATTCATTTATACCAAAAATCTTATATCCAATAGCGGTTATATGATAAGTGATAGGAGGTTTATGATAATGATTTATTCCCAAAAGATTAGGGGTAAGAAAATCTCCGGTTTTAACCATTTCTCTACTTATTTCTGCATATCGGGCTTCACTGCTCTCACTCAACCCAAAACTCCCTAGACCAATATTAAAAACAATGAAAATGAGCAGCAAGATCTTTAAAAAAGTAGATTTCATTTATATGGTATTAGTAAGCAAACTTAGATTTAAAATCTAAGTAGAATTTAAAGATAGAAAGTTCTATGTTCATGTAATAAAACCAAAGTTACTATAATTTTAAAACGGGTGATGTACAATTGCTAAATCTATTCTTTTAAGTGCGAATTATAGGGTTGATCAATATATTCATTTTGAATTTAATATTATCTTTTAGTAAAAACTGAAATAATTATCAGGTTCTTAGAATTATCGTACAATTTCTTTTAATTTCGTTATCCTTAGTTTATTTGGGAAATCCCAAATCCTATTTACAATACTTTTCTGTTTACTAAAAGAAAGTTACATAACTGTCCTAGTTCATTATTTATGGGTAAAAAATTAAACCAATTAGAGGCCACTGCAATTTGTGGAAACGATATAAGTTCCTCTTGTTTGTATGTATCTGCTTTAGCAATATTTTATGCTGGACAATACGCTTGGATTTCTTTGTTGATGGTTGCAGGGGTGTTATTTCTTTTCAGAAAGATCTATGGAGAAGTTGTTGGCGCCTTACCTCTAAATGGGGGAGCTTATAACGCACTTTTAAATACTTCTAAAAAATCTACGGCCTCATTAGCGGCTGCTCTTACAGTACTTTCTTACATGGCCACTGCAGTTATCTCTGCTAGTGAGGCTGTAAAATATGCATATAGCATCTGGGATTTTATTCCTGTACTTCCTACTACCATAGTACTTTTATTGTTATTTATGGGGTTGGTGATCCTTGGTATCGGAGAGTCTTCTAAAGTAGCTATTGCTATTTTTCTTTTTCACTTGGTATCTCTTACCTTGCTCTGTGGATTTTGCCTCTACTATTTCTTTACGCATGATTTTGATGTACTTATGGCAAACTTTAGAATGCCTGTTCATGGAAGTGTAAGTATGGCATTATTCTTTGGTTTTTCTGCAGCGATGCTTGGAATTAGCGGATTTGAGAGTTCTGCAAATTATGTTGAAGAACAAAAGGAAGGGGTGTTTCCTAAAACTCTAAGAAACATGTGGATTGTGGTTAGCATCTTTAATCCATTAATAGCATTTTTAGCATTGGCATTAATACCTATGGATGTAGTAGGTGCAAATCAGGAAGCTTTGCTATCATTCTTAGGGAATATTTCTGGAGGAAACTGGCTTTCTTTATTGGTAGGTATAGATGCTGCATTAGTACTTAGTGGAGCGGTATTAACATCTTTCGTTGGAGTAGGTGGGTTAATGGAGCGTATGGCTTTAGACAGGATCTTACCTAACTATCTTCTCAAAAAGAACAAGCGTAAAAGTCCTTACCTAATATTTATTGTATTCTTTATTCTCTGTACTTCGATATTATTTGTAACAGAAGGAGATCTGGCAAAACTTGCGGGAGTTTATACCATAGCATTTCTGTCTGTTATGGTACTCTTTGGAATAGGAAACCTATTATTAAAAATCAATAGAAAACAATTGCCTAGGCCAGAAAGATCTACATGGTTAGCATTAATAATTGCAATCGTTGCGGTGTTTGCAGCTATCATAGGGAATGTGGTACTCAACCCTAATTATCTGTTTATTTTCTTTCAATACCTTATTCCTACTTTGCTGGTTGTGTTCTTTATGCTTTACAGAAATTATATTCTAAGAGCTTTTCTAACGGTTATAGAAACTGTTTTTCCTATGGATAATAAACTCTTTAAAACGCTGCATAAAAGAACTCGATATAAGTTAGCAGAAATTAGAGGGCAGGAATTTGTTTTCTTTACCAATCATGATAATGTAGAGACCTTAAATAAGGTGATGCTTTATATGCGCAACAACGAGCCTACCAGAAGAATAAAGATAGTTTCTGTAACAGATAACAGCATGCATGTGGCAGAAAATTTGAAAGAAGATATTATGGTGCTAGATAGAGCTTATCCTGATATAAGAATAGAGTTTGTAGAAGAGAAGGGCGTATTCGGTCCAGAAAAGATCAAAGAATTATCAGAACGTTGGGAAATTCCTATAAATTTCATGTTCATAGGAGCTCCCGGAGAGAATTTTCCTTATCGCGTTCAGCAATTAGGAGAAGTTCGGGTAATTATCTAGAATATTTGATTCATTTTTCTTGTAAAAAGAGGTCTGCTAGATATCTTTTGAAGGCAGGTGGTATGAGCCTGAATGAAAATATTTTTAAGAAATGAGCAAAATCAAGCCTTTAAAGCTCTAAAAATAATTTTGTAACATTGATTTTTGTATTACAAAATCATATACATTTGGCTTACTAAATCAAACAATAATATATTTTAAAATGAAAAAATCTTTTTTGACTCTTGCAGCTATCGCACTTGTTTTAAGTTTTACTTCTTGTAAAGAAGATTCAGCTGAAAAAACTGAAGTTGAGGTTATTGAAACTGAAACTCCTGCTGAAGTAATGGAAACTCCTACTGAAGAAGTAGTAGATACCATCAGCGATGAGGCTTCTCAAGTTGAAGAAAATACTACTGAAACTTCTGTAAACTAATTCAGAATTTTCTTTATATTTTTAGAAAAGGCTTCCCATAGGAAGCCTTTTTTTATGCTCATTATTTAAGTTTAGCTATATTTTAAAATGGATAACCAATAGCTAAGTTAAAAACTAAATTATCTCTTCTCCATTGGGAGTTTCCAAAATCTACCTGATCTAATACCCATCTATTTCCTTTCTCAAAATAAGGAACTCTAATAGGAAAAGCAAGATCTGTTCTCAAGATCAAGAATTGTAAGTCAAATCTTAAACCCACCCCGGTACCTACTGCAAGTTCACTTAAAAAATCTCCGGAAAAAGCAGCTCCCGGTTTTTGCTCATCTTCATTTAATAACCAGATATTACCGGCATCTACGAATAAAGCTCCTTCTACAATACTAAATAGGTCTGCTCTAAATTCTGAATTCAATTCTAATTTAAGATCTCCAGATTGATCTGGTAAAAATGCATTATCATCTACCTCAAAATTATAAGATCCCGGGCCTATTGTTCGGGCTCTAAAAGCACGAATACTATTGGTACCACCAACAAAGAATTGCTTAATAAAAGGCAATTGGGTAGAGTTTCCATAAGGAATTCCTGCCCCCACAATTATTCTACTTGCCAGCTCTTTCCCTGGTCCTAATTTTAAATAATGTCTAAAATCATTTTCTAGTTTAATATATTGACTAAATGGGACACCAATAACTTCTTTTTGTTCTCCTTCCTTAGCATTGGCTCCAGTTACTAAACCTACAATGTTACCAGATAGATCTGCAGAACCCTGATAGAATATAGTATTGGTCTTTGCAGTTTCCATGGTATTGGTGTAGGTATACTTATATGTAGGCCCAAAAATTAGTTGTTCTTCTATTACTCTTCCTAATGATGGATTTTGAATTATTTGATCTTTGTATAGATCTGTAACATTAAAAGGTCTTACATAAGTAATTTCTGAAATATTAAGTTGATGTTCTTTTCTGATATTATCTTTCCATTGATATCCAAAAGAAGATTTAAAAGATTCTAGTGCATAAAGCTGAGATCTGGATTGAAAATCAAAACTCAATTTCGCTACGGTCTTTGGGATAAAAGCACTACTAGATTCTAAATTAAATGGAGTTATTAATCTTGGCCAAGACAAAGATGCTTCTCCTCCAAATCTATAAATATTAAATCCGCTATTATTAGAAGAGTATTGTGCTTCATATCCTGCTGAAGCCGAAATAGTTAGTAGTTCTGCACCGCGTAATGCATTCCTATTTCTCCAGCTTAAGGTAACATCTGTACCTAAATAATTAGCAGAATTGGTTTTACCTGTAAGTTCCAGGCGTATAGACTTCTTTGCTAAAGGAGTTAAATAATAATAGGCATCTAAGGCACCATCTATAGAGTCTGATGGTTTAAACTGATTTTTCACGAACTTAAAAGTTCCGAGGTTTACCAGTCTATTCAAAGATTTATTGTGATCTGTTCTATTGTACAATTCACCTTTCTTAAATAGTAATGATCTATCAAACACGCTGGGTTTAAATTTATTTTCAGGATCTAAAATGGTGAGATCTTTATAATAAATGGCAGCGCTAGAATCTTCAGCTAATGTGTCTTTATTGATAGAATAATCTGGATATACATAGATATTTCCAATAGTAAAAGTTCTTTGGGCAAGGATAGGGGTTTCATCTTTTACTTTCATCTTTATATCTACCTGATGATTCCCTGCGGTACTATCTACTTGAGCTAGTAAAAAGTCTGGATTAAAATAAAAATATCCAACCTCTTTTAATTTTGCATCTATTCTATCTCTTTCTGTTTTTATAACTTCAAGATCATATGGGTTGCCAGTTTTTAATAGAGAATTTGGTTCTGTTGCTTTAATATCTATGGTAAGCGGAATAGAGTCATTTGGAAATCTTACAGAATCTATAATATAGCGAGCACCCAATTGCACCGTATATGTGGAAGTTGCTTTTTTACCACTAGCGGAAGAGTCTGCGCTTGTTCTTGCATTAAAAAAACCTTTATTCTCAATGTAATTCTGAATAAGTTTGGTGTTATAGTCCATGTCTACTTGACTAAATAATACCGGTGGTTCTCCCATCTTATTTTTTAACCAATATTTAAAGCCTTTATCCTTTTTTGGTTCTCCCGCGATATTGTAAAACCATAATTTAGGTCTTAATCCTAAGATACTAGAGTTAGATCTTGGTCTTACCAAGCCTTCCAAATTCTCTTCAAAATAGGCGGTAGATTTTGAGGATAAGCTATCTCCTTTTACCTTTACGTTGGCTCCTGTATATAATAGTTCACCTTCAGCTAAATATTTGGTATTGCTGCATGCACTAAAAATTAGAGCCGCAACTAGAAGTAATAGAAATTGATTTATTTTCATTTGTTATCTGACTTATTTTTGTCTTTATTTCCTATAAACAGTTCTCTAAATCTATCATAATCCATAGTAATAATAAAAGAGAGTCCGGTTTCTACTACCTGCCCTTGTACAGCTACTTCATATTGATTCTTTCTATAAGCCCTGAGCAAATACCTTCCATCTTTAGAAAGCATATAATCGATTGCAACATCACCGGCAATATTGGTAGATTGCTGATTAGCGCCCTGCGGACCTTCCAATCCAAAACTACTACCTATGGTAACCTTTAATCTATCATTTAATAAAGATTTTGAAACTCCTACATTCAAATCTGTTCTGTTCTCTCGCTGTCCTGTGGTATAATCTTCTGAAGATTCAAGATCAAAATTTAACTGAACTCCATTTATTAGGTCTGCTGCAAGATCATTTAATTGCTGAGATAGAATTTTACTCACACTCTGTCTTGCTAATGCGCCTGCACTGGTGGCACCTGCTTCACTGGCAAAAGGATTCTCTCCAATAAATCTATTTAAAAGTAATAATGCAAAAACCTGTTTATTCAATTCTGAAGGTTGATCTCTAATTTGAGCCAGTTTTGCTCTTGTATTAGATAGCACTTCAGAAGCTACATTATAATTACCTTCTGGTAGAACAATGTCAAAACTGATGATTGGTTCTAATAGTTCCCCTTTCATATTCAATTTAGTTTGGAAAGGTAATTTTTGCTTATAGATATTTCTAGCTGAAGGGGTAAGCCCGGAAAGCTGATTGTCTAATAGATCTATAGGTGCTGTCTCAGATTTGTAGATAGCAGTAATATTAATATCTGCATTTGTAGGATCTCCCGTCCACAGTATGTAACTGCCTTTTTCTAATTCGAATCTTCTTTTAATAAAGTTGAAGGACATTTCATAAGCTCCATCAGATAATTCATATCTACCTGTTAGGCTTGTTTTTCCTGAAGGATCTATACCTGCTGAAAGTTGTGCATTTCCTTCCAAATTCAAGAAATCGCCATTAGCCTCATCTATTACTAAGGTGAATTTAGATTTATCGGTAACGGTAATATTTACTGAAACATCCATTCCTTCCAGCTCTGCATTAGAAAATTGCGCTTCCATTTGCTTTGCCTGAGCTTCTCGTAAACTTTGCTCATCTACAAATTCCACCACGCCTTCTCTATCGGCAATAGATGGATCTGGTTGAGGCATAACGATGGTGAAATCGGTATCTTCTTGAATGTCTATGGTTCCGCTCACTACAGGACTTTCTAAAGATCCACCAATTTTTAAATTACTGTCTAAATAAAGATCTCCGTAATAAAAGTCATTGTCTTTTGCGGTAGAGTTCACGGCGTGGAAATTATCTGCAGTAACATCAAGATCAAAATTGTAGCTGGTATAATCTGTAGTAGCAATACTTCCATCTATCACTAATTTATTATCATCTTCATCAAATAAAGTGAAAGTAGACATATTCATTCCCTTCTCATCAAACGCAATCCAGTCGTTCATGGTATGGAAATTTGCATTTAATTGATTAACCAGAAATCCTACCTCGTTAAATTTCATTCTACCAACAATGTTAGGTTCTGCAACAGTTCCCGAAATATCAAAATTCCCAGAAATATTTCCTGTACTTTCTGAGATGGCGCCAAAACTAAAACCTTGAATGCTCTTCACATTTAATGTTTTAATATCCAAATTCATATTTAATGAACCTTCTGTAGTTTCATAAGTTCCGGTAAGATCTACTTGATTGCCTTTTCCCGTTATATTAATATTGGTGTTTAAAAGAGTAGGGGTTTGGCTGCTTATCCTTAATCTGATATCTCCAACAGTATCTTTTTTGAAATTAAAATTGGCAATGTTTAGATCTGAAATTATTTTAGGTTTTGTAAACATATCTGCTAAAGATAATTCTCCATTTATCTGGCCACCCATTAACAAGGTATCTTTAGATATCATAGCACTTATCGTTTCAATTTTAAAACTCTCAAAATCTATATTTAGAGGAGAAGCAGGATCTTGCGTTTGAGAATTGATCTTAATAGCACTATTATTATGGCTTAAGTTGAAATTGGTTGCTAAAACGCCATTACTTGCAATCATAATTTGATTGTCTTGAGGAATGCTCCAATTTTCATAATCTAATAAAAGATTCTTTGGATCTAAAGAAAACAACGTGTTTCCAGAAGAGGTTTCCATAGTACCAGCAACCTGATAATGTGGCTGACCTTTAGAATTATCTATTCTAAGATTATAATCTACCATGTTATTTTCCACCTTTCCGGTAAGCGAAGTATAAGGCAATTTTATTTGCGGACTATCAACATCACCAATAGTGAGATCGTAGGTGAGGGCATTTCCTTCTGGGTGGATATCCAAAGCACCATTGGTGATCTTATAATCTAGATAATCCATTCTCGGGAAATTAGCCACCATCACTATTGTATCATTCACACTGTTAAATCTCCCGGAAATATTTAGTGGCTCCTCTAGATTTAAAGCAGGCATAATTTGCGTTAATAGAGGATCGCTTTGAACTTTTAATTTATAGCCAAAATTTTGATCTTTAATAGTGGCGGTATCTGCAACCGTATAGATCTCATAATAGTGGGAAAGAGATCTGGTAAGCGCCCCCCCAATTTTAGTAAGTTGAAATTGCCCTTTAATACTAGCCTCTAATAATTGAGATTCTAAAACTAAAGAGGTGCTATCTAATTTTGAAACTGCGGTTAATGAAATAGTATCTAATGGAAATTTCTTTTTTACATTATCAATAACAAGATCTGTTATATATACCTTTCCATTTAAGTAATCTGGATCTGCGCTTGTAAGCGCTGCTTTAATCTTTCCAGTGAATCTTAATGGAGTTCCGTAGAGGTTGAGGGAATCTAAGCCAACATTATTTAAATTGGTTTCTAGATTTAACGAGGGATGTTCTCCACTAAAACTTCCGGAAGCATTCAGATCAAAATCTAGATTAGGATCGTTCATTCCAGCTTTTAGGTTATAATCGCCCTTAGCTATATCGCCTTCAAATTTTAGATCTTTATAATTATAACTGTTGTATTGAGCTTTGGTAATTGTTCCAGAGGCACTTGCGGTAGCTGTTTTAGGATCTAGACCTCTCCCTTTTACCTTGGCATTCATGCTAACCACACCTATAGAATCATTTTGAATCAATCTACCAACATCAAAATTGGATAATTTAAGATTTCCGTCGTAAATCTCGTTCCCTTCGGTTCTCATATCCAAATTTCCATCAAAACTTGCATCTCCCGAGCTGCTTTTCAGTTTTAGATCTGCTTTAAAATTTTGCATAGAACCGGCAAAACTTCCTTTTAAATTCATTCTTTTCGGTAACGTGATATTACTAGGAATGGTTCCTTCTGGTACAAATTCTTTAATATCTTGAGCGGTAGAGGTAAATTCAGAAATATTTAAATTGAATCTGGCATTTTCTACATCTGGTAATCCTTTAATAGTTCCAGTAGCGCTTACTCTGGTGCTTCCAATTACTGAAGCGCTAAATTGCTCCACTTTTAGATCGTTCAATTTCCCAGAAATCTTACCATCTACATAAAGCACCGCATTTGGATTAGATTGAAACGGATTGGTATTTTTAAGTTCTGGAGCCAAGATCAAAATATCTTGAAATGCGATCTTACTCTCTTCAAATTCTGCATCTATTTCTATAGTTCCGGGATCATCTTGCATCGCTTCTAAAGATGGATATCCTAACACTACTTTTTTACGAATAATACTCTCCGGCGTTTCTATGTAAAGATCTTTTAGATAAGAAGAAGTACTAGCGTAAAGAAAATCGGTATGTAACGATTTAATATAAAGTCCGGATTTGTCTTTCATAGTAAATGCTGAAATAGCACCAGAAATACGATCTGCGGTATATTCAAGATCATCGGCTTCCAAATTGATATTGGTAAGTTCTAGATCCATATAATCTATTCCCTCCTCAACCGGCTTAGCATTTTCATCTTTAAATTTAAAATTGATATTGCTTAAATTGGTTTCAGCAACAGCAACTTTCCATAGAATCGGAGCTGAAGTAGCAGTACTATCTTGAGCGTTATTAACTAATTTTTCATCTTTAAGCAAAAGTACATTTCCATTAAGGCCATCAACTTCAAAGTCATTAATTACAACGTTTTGATCTGCAAAATTGAAATCATCAAAATCTAAGGATAACTCCCTAAGCGCGATCTTAGCATTCATTTTGCTCTGATGGCTATTGAATTTAATGTCGATATTAGAGAGCCGTATATCTTCGAGGTTTATGTTGAAAGGGGCAGTACTATCTGTTACGCTACTATTTTCTTCTGAAGGAGTTGCAATAGAATTAATTGCTAATGCATCCTGATATACTCTCAAGGTCAAGCCGTCCATATTGATATCTGGAACAGAAAAATTCATTTTATCAAGATCAAAAGTTTCTACATACGTATCAAAATGTTGAAGCTGAAGATCGATATTTGTTTTGGTGATAGCATCTTCAAATTTAAACTTGATCTGATCTAGTGCTATATCTCCTAAAGTAATGGTAGACGTTGCAGTGGTATCTGTGGTTGGCGTAGCAAAGGCTTCTATTATATAATCAAAATTAAAAACAGAATCTTTGTTTCTTTTAATATAAGCTTGAGTTCCTTCTAATTCTATAGAATTGATCTCTACATCACTGCTTATTAATTTAAAAAGGCTAATATCAATAGCTAATCTTTTACCGTAGATCAAAGTGTCTTGTTCCTGATCTTCAAAATAAAATCCTGAAAGCACTATCTTTTTTGGAAGACCAATCTCTAATCTGTCTATGGAAACGGGGGTATGGATTTTTCCTTCAATAAAGCTAACCGCTTTTTTCTTGACTACATTTTGTATTGCCGGAACTTGAAGCAATAAGACGATGAGTAGGAAAAGACCAATGATGATACCCACTATCCAAGCAAGTACTTTTAAGCTCTTCTTAACTGTTTTATTCAATTTCAGGATTTTAGAGGTAAAGATATAAAGTTATGCTATTAAAGGTGTTAAAAATATTAGAACAAAAGTTTTGAATTTATCATCAAAAATGGGCTACGCAGTTTGTTTGCATAGCCCATAATATTAATTTTAAGAGGATATAATTATTTATTCTCTTCTTTTGCCGGAACAGGGAACCCACGGTCTCTCATGAGTGCATCTATATTAGCATCTCTTCCTCTAAATTTCTTATATGCCTCTGCTGGATCCATAGCGTTTCTAGGGGCAAATAGAAACTTAACCAATTTATGAGCCACTTCTTTATCATAAAAACCTCCAGGAGCATTAGCAAAAGCTTCTGCAGCATCTGCAGTTAAGACATCTGCCCAAAGGTATCCGTAATATCCGGTTGCATAGCCTTCCCCAGAAAATACATGACCAAAATGAGGAGAACGGTGACGCATCACGATCTCTTCCGGCATGTTCAATTCTTTAAGAGTTTCTTTTTCAAACGTTCTTGGATCTCCAATCTTATCTGGATCTGTAGTATGATATTTCATATCCATTAAAGCTGAAGCTAAAAATTCTGTAGTAGCAAAACCTTGATTAAAAGTGGAAGCCTTCTTAATTTTAGCTACTAGTTCTGCCGGCATAGGCTCTCCTGTTTTAGCATTTAATAAGAATTTTTCTATCACTTTATCTGTAGATAACCATCGCTCTAATAATTGAGATTGGAACTCGGTATAATCTCTAACGCCGCTTTGAAGGGTTGGATATTTTACATCTGCAGATAAAAAGTGTAAAGCATGTCCAAATTCATGGAAAAAAGTTTCTGCATCATCCCATGAAACTAAGGAGACTTCTCCCGATGCAGGTTTTACAAAATTAGAATTATTAGAAGCAAGTACAGTTTCTTCACCCTCATAATTGGTGTAACTTCTATAGGTGGTAGCCCATGCTCCAGAACGTTTTCCTTTGCGTCCATAAGGGTCTAAGTACCAAAGTCCAATAAGTTTTTTACTGGTTTTATCTGTAACCTCCCAAACTTTTACATCTGGATGGAAAACAGGAACGCTACCTTCTTCTACAGGGGTAAAATCAAAATTGAATAATTCTCCTGCTGTAAAGAATAGCGCTTGTGTAAGATTGTCTAACTGGAGGTATTGCTTTACTTCATCAGAATCTAGATCATACTTATCTTTTCTTACTTTTTCTGCATAATATCTATAGTCCCAAGGTTTGATAGTGATGTTTGCATCTTCGGCATCTGCAAGCGCTTGCATATCTGCAACCTCTTCTTCAACTCTTGCAAGAGCGGCGGGCCAAACTGCATTCATAAGGTTCATAGCATTCTTCGGATTTTTGGCCATTCTGTTCTGCAATCTCCATTCAGCAAAATTTTCATAACCCATTAGCTCTACACGCTCATCACGAAGTTTTAAGATCTTAACAATGTTCTCATTATTATCGTATTCATCTCCATTATCTGCACGAGAATAGTAGGTTTTCCAAACTTTCTCTCTTAATTCGCGTTGTGTAGAATAAGTAAGAAAAGGATCCATAGAAGATCTACTGTTGGTTATTGCATATTCACCATCATGATCTCTGTCTTGAGCAGCCTTTGCCGCAGCTTTTACAAAAGAATCTGGCAAACCGCCTAATTGATCTTCATTTAGATATTCCACATAATTTTCTTCATCTGCAAGAATATTATTAGAGAAATCTGTATAAAGTTTACTAAGCTCTTTATTGATAGCTGCATAACGTTCTTTTGCCTTCGCGTCTAAATTAGCACCTTCCATGGCAAAATTTTCATAGATGAGCTGTACCACTCTTTGTTGATCTGCCTCTAAAGGCTCTTTTTTAGATTTGTCATAAACTGCTTTTATTCTCTTAAAAAGCTTCTCATTTTGTGAGATCTTAGAAGAATAATCTGAGATCTCCGGAGCTAATACCTGCTGAATTTCACGAAACTCTGGCGAAGAAAGGTTGCTACTCCAAATTCCATAATAAGTGAAGACTCTATCTAATGGCTTCCCGGCACTCTCCATAGCAAGTATGGTATTCTCAAAGGTTGCCGGTTTTTTGTTATTAGCAATTGCTTCTATTTGTTCTAGATGAAGCTTCATAGCTTCTTCCATAGCTGGTTTTAGTTGTTGCAGGTCCATTTTGTTAAAAGCTGGAACACCTCCATAGGGTCCGTTCCATTTTTGCAATAATGGATTGCTGAAATTCTGTTTCTCTGTCATTTCTGTAGCGTGTTGATTTTTTTCTTGCGCGCTCATCGTCATCATTGGCGAAGATCCTAAGGCTATTACCGTTAATACTTTAAAAGAGTTAAGGGTAATAGATTGCATAGATTTATTCATGTAGAAGAAAATTTATGATTTATTTTTTAAAATAACTCTGTTAGCCCCCTAAGGTACTAATATTTCAAAATTTACAACGTTAAGATTAAAAACATTAAGATTTGATGGATATGGTGTAAAACACCTATTTCTAATTAAACCTGAAATTGTTAAATTTGCTTTTTTTGTAATGTTTTCAAAAATAAATCTCGATTTTTAAATATTATCACCCTTACCCTTTATATCTATAATGGCAGAAACCAAGCAGTTAAGTAAATTAAAAAAGCACAAAAACAAGTCTAAAGATTTTAGAGTAGTGGCTGTTGGTGCCAGTGCGGGTGGATTGGAAGCCCTTAAATCTTTTTTTGCAAACCTTCCTGAAAATGATTCTACTACTTACGTAGTTATTCAACATTTATCTCCAGATTACAAAAGTATGATGGCAGAGCTCTTGGCAAAATCTACAACGCTTCCAATAGTGCAAATTTCAGACAACTCAGAAATAGAACAAGGGAAGATCTATTTAATTCCACCGGTAAATAATTTAGTGATAGAAGACGGTAAGCTTCATTTATTAGATAAGCCAAAAAATCAAAAGCTAAATCTTCCAATAGATATGTTCTTTACATCTATGGCACAATGTTTTAAAGAAGATGCTATTGCTGTAATTTTAAGTGGAACAGGAAGTGATGGTACCAGAGGGATAAGATCTATTAAAGAGGTAGATGGGATGGTGATGGTTCAAGACCCAGATGAGTCTAAGTTTGATGGCATGCCTAAAAGCGCTATTAACACAGGCTTGGTAGATTATATATTGTCTACAGAAGAAATGGGTACAGAGATCAATAATTTCATAAATGCGCCATTGGTTGTAGGTTATGATGATGATAATGTAGAGTATGATGAGCAAACTCTTTCTAAGATCTTACATTTTATTGATGAGCAAACAGATCTAGATTTTAGAGAATATAAACATGCTACATTAGCACGTAGAGTAGCAAGAAGAGTAAGTGTTTGTAAATGCTCATCTTTAGAAGATTATTTTTCTTATTTGCAAGCAAATCCAGACGAAACTCCTATATTATATAGAGAATTTCTTATTGGCGTTACTAAATTTTTTAGAGACAGTCAGGTTTGGGAGATACTAGAAGATGAGGTTATCCCTGAAATGGTGAGAAGCGTAGAGCCGGGTGCAACCTTAAAGATTTGGGATGTTGCCTGCAGTACAGGAGAAGAGCCATATTCTCTAGCAATGTACATTAATGAAGAAATGGAGCGGCAGGATAAGAAATTTGAAGTAAAGATCTTTGCTACAGACATTTCTCAGCAGCATTTGGATATTGGAAGTAATGGAATTTATTCTGAAAGTATTGTTGCAGATATAGATACGTTTCTTCTAAATAAATATTTTGTTTGTAAAGCAGATGGATATCATGTAGTAGAGCGCTTACGCAGAATGGTTATCTTTTCAAAGCATAATATTATAAAGAATCCGCCTTTTAGCAATATGGATATGGTTTTATGCCGTAACCTACTTATCTATTTTCAGCCCTCTATTCAGCTTAAGGCTTTAAATGTTCTTCACTACGGTTTAAAAGAAGACGGTTATCTTGTTATGGGTACTTCAGAAACTGTAAATACGCATCGAGAATTCTTTGAAGACATTAGTAGAAAGTGGAAAATTTTCAAAAATGTTAATCCCAAGCGCAGTTTAAGAGCAGAAACATTGCATTCTTCAACAAGTAGAGGCACTACTCCTAAAGCAAGGATCTCAAGGAGTAAAGTTAGAGAAGTGAATACAGCTAGTAGTAATTCATCTAAATTCATAGAAGATCTTAATCAGGCTATTTTAGAACAGTTTGGAGGAGCAAGTGTATATGTAGATTCTGAGTATAATATTCTTCAGGGAATAGGTGCTTTTAGAAAATATGCCAATTTACCCGTTAATGGGTTTTCTATTAACCTCTTAGATATGTTATCTCAAGATCTCAAACATATTGTGCAATCTAGCGTTAAGAGTGCTGCTAGAGACAATTCTAAGGTATTTTATAGGGATGCAGTTTATCAACATAATAGCGAAACCAAAAGTCTGGATCTAATTGTTAAACCATTTAAAAATGAATATCTAGATAACGAAACTAATTTTGCCATCACCTTTGTGGAGAAAGAATTGAATTTTAATAATGTTCAAGAGGTAGAAAAAGTTACAATAAATAGTCGTACTAAGCAGTATATTGAAGATCTAGAGCTAGAATTAAAAAAGACTAAAGATGAATTACAGATCTCTTTAGAAGAAATTGAAACTAGTAACGAAGAACTTCAAGCAGCTAATGAAGAATTATTGGCAAGTAATGAAGAGTTGCAAAGTACTAATGAAGAGCTTCAAAGTGTAAATGAAGAGATCAACACCGTGAATGCAGAGAACGTTCAGAAGATGGATGATCTTGCAGCCTTAAATTCTGATATGATCAATTTATTAGAGAGTACAGATATAGGTACTATTTTCTTAGATTCTGGTTTAAGGATCAGAAAATTTACTCCTGCCATTAAAAAACATTTCAGTCTTATAGGTGCAGATATAGGAAGGCCCATTGAGAATTTTACCACATCTTTTGGAACAAATAGAGGTAGAGGTTTGGTAGCAAGGTGTAAGAAGGTATTAAAGACTGGAAGATCGTTGGAGAAACATATTATCTCTAAAGAAGGAAGGAATTATCTGCAACGTATTTCTGTATTTAAAAATTCACAACAAGAAGCAGACGGGGTTGTTATAACTTTTATAGATATAGAAAGTCTTCAGAAAGCTAAGAATAACTTGATTGCCAGTGAGAAAAGATTTAAATCTTTTTATGAGGATGATCCGGTAATGCATTTTAGCGTAGATCCTAATACCGCTTTAATTGTGCAATGTAATGACGAGGCAGTAACTAAACTTGAATATACCTCTAAAGAAGAAATTATAGGGAAACCCATCTTTGAACTTTATGCTGATGAGGCGCAATTAAAAGCTTTAAGACTGAACAAAGTTTTTAACGAAACCGGTGAATTAAAGAATATCGAGCAGGAAATGGTTACCAGTACAGGTAAACTTATTCCAATAATCCTGAATTCTACTGCAGAATTTGATGAAGAAGGTACCATTATTACCAACAGGTTTACTTGTGTAGATATCTCTAAACTAAAAGAAGTTCAATCTGAATTAAAAGACCAGAAGGCAGATCTGGAAAGAGCTAATAAAGATCTGGAACAGTTTGTTTCAATCTGTTCACATGATTTACAAGAGCCATTGGCTACCATAAAATTTGGTAGTGATATTTTAGGAAAGATCTATGCAGACAAATTGGATGCTAAAGGTAAAGAGTATATCTCTTATATAGATGAAGCTTCAGATAGATTGGCAAATCAGATCAAAGCTTTATTAGAACATTCTAGAATTGGTAGAGATACCAAGAAAACCACAGTAGATACAAAAGAACTGGTAGAGATTGTAAAATATGATCTTGGTAAGAGTATTCGAGAAAGTAAAGCTCAGATTCATGTAGGTGCTCTTCCAAAAATAGAAGCCTATGAGGTAGAACTTAGACTTTTATTTCAAAATTTATTAAGCAACGCGCTTAAATATAGAAATAAAGAAAGAAATCCAGAGATTAGAATTTCTGCGTATCCAGATGGTAAATATTGGGTATTCGCCGTGATGGATAATGGTATAGGAATGAAGGAAGAAGATCTTAAGAACATTTTCACCATTTTCAATAGAGTAAGAACAGAAGAGAAATATGAAGGAACAGGAGTAGGTCTAGCTCATGTAGAAAAGATCGTACAATTGCATGAGGGTACTATCTGGGTAGATTCTCAATTTGGAGTTGGAAGTACCTTTTATTTTAAAATAATAGCAACATAATATATGTCTGAAGATTCTTTGAATTCTTTACAGAAAACAACAATTACTAATTGTGAGCAAGAACCTATACATATAATAGGTAAAGCTCAGGCTCATGGGGTTATTATTATTTGTGATGTTACTACCTTAGATATTCTACAATGCAGTGAGAATGTAGAGGAAATTCTTGGTTTTAGTCTTGAGGAGATCCTTAAGAAGAATATAGATATGATTCTTCCTGAAGATCTTATGAAGACCTTAGTGCGTAAGTTAAAAGACAATATTACACTCCTTCCCAAAACCATAAGATTAAATAATAAAGAATTTTTTATTATTCCGCATCTATCCGGTGAGAGCTTAATATTAGATTTTGATCCACATGGCGGGTCTTTAGATCCATTGGTGTATCAGGAGCAACTAACCAAGATCTTGAATGAAATTGGGGATAAGCAAACCATTCCAGAAATTAGTCAGAATGCAGTAGAATTAGTAAAATACCTGTTTGATTATGACAGGGTAATGATGTACCAATTTGATGAAGAATGGAATGGGAAAGTAGTTGCAGAGGTTAAAGAATCTCATTTAGAAAGTTGGCTAGGGTTGCATTATCCGGCTTCTGATATTCCTAAGCAAGCCAGACAGATCTTCCTGAAGCAAGGAGTTAGAATTATTGCTGATGTAAATTATAAGCCTGCTGCTATATTTCCTGAACTTTCCCCAATTAATGGGAAACCTATAGATATTTCCAAATCTGAATTAAGAGCAGTTTCTCCTATTCATATAGAATATCTTCAAAATATGGGAGTAGGTGCCAGCTTAACTGCTGCTATAGTTTTAAATGGTGAATTGTGGGGTTTATTGGCTTGCCATCATTATTCGCCTAAATTTATAAATTATAATCAGAGACAATCTTGTAAGTTCTTAACTCAAGTATTTTCTAATAAACTAGCATTAAGAACCAGTAATGTTTTTATAGAAAAAATGGCGTATTCTGAAGATATCAGAAAAAAGCTGGTACTTCAAATGTCATCCATAAAGCATTTAAATGATGCCATATGCAAATTTGAACCTAATTTCACAAACATCGTAGAATGTTCTGGAGGTGCATTGGTTTTAGATGGAACTATTTGTATGGTTGGAAAAACACCAACGGAAGAACAAATAAAATTTCTGGTAAGTGAATTTTTGACTAAACAAGAGGAAAGTTTATTTTTTACTAAAAATCTAATGAAGAAAATACCCTCAGCAACTTCTTTTAAAGATAAGGCCTCTGGAGTTTTAAGTATTAGAATTGGTGAAAATAAGAATGATTATCTCCTTTGGTTTAGACCTCAAGCTATAGAAAGTGTATCCTGGGGTGGGAAGCCGGTAAAATCTGGTGTGGTTAAGGACGGAGTAGAATATCTTAGTCCGCGAAGATCTTTTGAAAAATGGACAGAGAAAAAATCTGGCGCAGCAATTCCCTGGGAAGAATATGATTTTGAAGCAGCTTATAATCTAGAAGAAAGTATTACAAATATCATTGTAAGAAATCAAAAAGATCATATTAAAGCGTTAAATGACCAACTTCTGGAAGCAAATAAGGAACTTGAAACTTTTAGTTACAGTGTCTCTCATGATCTTAGAGCACCGCTAAGAGGTATAGATGGGTATGCTAGAATTTTAAGAGACTATTGTAAAAATAAGACAGATGATTATGGTAGGAATGCCATAAATACGATAATAAACTCTGCTGAATTAATGGACACGCTCATAGAAGATATTATATCATATTCTAAGGTTGGCCAGACCCGAATTCAACCGGTGTCACTATCTATCAATACTATTTTAGATCAAATCCTTACAACTCATAATTTATCTGGTGAATATCCTAAAACTGAAATAATTGTACAGGAGGACATTCCAAGAATTGTTGCAGATAGAAGGATGTTCTCTCAATTATTAGCTAATCTTGTTGGAAATGCGTTAAAATATTCAGCTAAAACAGCCCATCCTACGGTAGAATTAGGATTTGACGTTAAAGATGGAAGAACAGTATACTTTGTAAAAGATAATGGTATAGGAATTGATGCTGCCGGGAAAGAGAAAATCTTTGAGGTGTTTTCTAGAGTTGCGGGAGATGATTTTGCAGGTAGTGGAGTAGGACTTGCAATTGCAAAAAAAATTATTGAAAAACATAATGGAGCATTATGGTTAGATTCTAAATTGAATGAAGGCTCCACATTCTATTTTAGCATTCCTGAGGATCTTTAGTAGTATCTTCTATAGCTTTTAATAACTATTTATATGATTAAAACATCGTTGCGCATATTGTTGGTAGAAGATTTTAAAACAGATGCAGAGTTAATTGAATATAATATCCGTAAAATTGTTGAAAAACCAGAGATAAGACTCACAGATAATCTAGATCAGGTATCAGATTATCTTAGAACTTTTGTGCCAGATGTAATTTTATCTGATTATAATCTTCCAGCATGTTCTGGATTGGATGTTTTGAAATTAGCAAAGTCTATAGATGATTCTATTCCATTTATATTTATCACAGGTACTATTGATGATGATGAGATGGCTGCAAATACAATTCTTTCCGGAGCTTCAGGATTTATTCTCAAAAAACATATGAACACGTTGGATGAGAAATTAAGACCCTTATTAAAGCAAGTAGTTTTTAACATGGTCCAAAAAGAAGAGCTTAGAGAAAATATTAGAAAAAATAAAATAGCGGTCAATCAGATCTATCAGTATTTAGATAATATTAATGCTGATAATGAAGAGCAACGTAAGAATATTTCTAAAATCAAAGCAAATATAGATCAGATAAATCTAGAGAGAGATGTTGAATAAGTTTAGAGATGCTACCAATACCTTACATACAAAGATCGAGGAGGGGAATTTGGCCGGAGATATTATGTCTCATACTATAAGTCTGGAAAACTATAAATTGCTTTTACTTCAGAATTTTATTGCTTACAACGTTGTAGACACAGAAATAGCTAAGTTTATTCCAGAATTTTCTTCCAACAAAGCGAATAGATTGCAGGAAGATCTTAGCAATCTTAAAGTAGATACCTCCATTTATAAAGAATTTGAAGATCAATTCTCCATTAATAGTATTGCAGAGGCTTGGGGTGCATGGTATGTAGTAGAAGGTTCTGTACTGGGTGGAATGATGATCTCTAAAGAACTTATTCATTGTGAACTTCTTTCAAATATTGAAAAGCATCATTTTTTTAATGGAGATCGCAGCTCTGTAGAAGGCTGGAGAAGTTTTGGTAAAGGACTAAAACAAGTAGCGTTTACTGAAGCAGAGGAATTAGCTGCAATAAATAAGGCAAAAGAAACCTTTAAGTTCTTCGGATTAATTTTTAATTCTCTTAAGCCTGCACAGGCTGTAAATGCTTAAATGCTAAAAGAAGATATTTCCTGAATAGCACCTGCTTGAAGATCTTCTATAGTTTCATTTCCAATTCTTACGCGTACCAGTCTTAATGTTGGAAACCCAACAGCTGCTGTCATCTTTTTTATCTGTCTAAACTTTCCTTCGGTAACTGTTATAGAAGCCCAGCTTGTAGGGCCATGACGCTCATCTCTTATTTTTTTACTTCGCTCCGGAAAATTTGGAACCTTTTCTACTCTGCTGGCTTTGCAGGGCAATGTTTTATATTTGGCACCATTTACACCAATTAATACTCCATCTTGCAAGTGTGTTATAGCTTCATTACTTATCACACCATCAACTTGAACATAATACTCTTTCTCAACTTTTCTACCTCTCACTTCTTCACTCATCTTCCCATCTGTGGTTAAGAACAAAAGACCTTCAGAATCTTCATCTAATCTTCCAATAGCCATAATACCTTCAGGAAAATTAGATAATTCTCCTAGCAACTTCTTATTACGACGTGAATTCTGGTTGTTGATGAACTGGCTTAGATATCCGTAAGGTTTATATATTTTGAAATGCTTATGGTCTTGCATAGAATTTCTGAGAACTAATTATTGTTTCAATTTTAAAGAAAGCAGCAAGTTAGAATATTCTAATTAAGCTGTTATTTTTTAATGCTGAAAATGTTTATAAAAGAATTGTACTGGGTGATAGTCCATAGCTGACAGTATTCAAATCTTGTTAAATTTGTATTTTATTGAAACTTAGCAATCACTGCTGAAAATTAAATTTAAACCTTAGAATTAAATGGACTATTTCCTCATAATTACCATTTTAGTAACACTCTCTGCAGTATTTGGATATATAAATGTGAGGTTTTTTAAATTGCCGAATAGTATTGGTTTAATGTTTATTACGATACTATTCACCTTGGCTATATTTCTAATTAGCTTTATAGATGATACGTTACTTCAGGCAGAGATTGATATCATCAACCAAATAGACTTTGAGACTGTACTCTTGGATGTGATGCTAAGTTTCTTACTATTTGCAGGCGCCTTACACACTAATTTTGAAAGATTAAAGGTTCAGCGCTGGCCTATTCTGGCTTTTTCCACTTTGGGTGTTATAGTATCTACATTTCTGGTAGGAACGGCTTTATATTACATTTTATATTTTCTTCAGCTCAATGTAGAATATATATACTGTTTGCTTTTTGGAGCTTTAATTTCACCTACAGACCCCATTGCTGTATTAGGAATATTGAAAAAGGCAGGGGTTGCAAAAATATTAGAAACTAAGATCGTAGGAGAATCTCTATTTAATGACGGTGTAGGGGTTGTAGTGTTTCTTACTATTTACCAAATAGCTTCTGTTGGAGGCGCTAATATAGAACCACTACATATCTTTGAATTATTTGGAGAGGAAGTAATTGGAGGAATAGTTTTAGGGATGATCATAGGTTATATAACCTATAGGTTAATGAAATCTATAGATGATTATGATATTGAAGTTATTATCACCCTTGCCGCCGTAATGCTGGGTACAGCAATAGCTCAAAAATTTCACTTTTCTGCACCCTTAGCTATGGTTACTGCCGGACTTATTGTAGGAAATGATACTGTAAGGGCTTCTACGATGTCTGAAACTACCGAAATTTATGTAGACAAATTTTGGGAGCTGGTAGATATCTTACTAAATACTATTCTATTTGTTCTTATTGGAATGGAAATGTTGGTGCTAACTTTTAAGGGTCAATATATTTGGGCAGGATTAATAGCAATTCCGGTAATTCTATTATGTAGATATTTATCGCTGCTCATCCCTATTAACTTTTTTAAGAACCGACTTAATTTTGTGCCGAATACTAATTTGGTCATGACCTGGGGAGGGCTTAGAGGTGGTATTTCCATTGCTTTAGCACTTAGTTTAACAGATGAAATGCATAGAGAACTGTTTTTAGTAATTACCTATGTTGTAGTTGTGTTTTCTATATTAGTTCAGGGTCTTACTGTGGGCAAACTTGTTAAGAAACTGGGAGCAGAAGAAGTAAATTCAGACGTAAATCCTCATTCTAATGTCTGATGTTATTCCCTGAAAATAAGGGAATTCCCTCATCAAATACCGGTCTAAAAAGTTATAAATTCCAATAGTCCAAGCGAACTCTTTCTAGATATTAAGAGTTGGTAACATCCCTATATTTCCCCAGTTAATTTTAGCTATACCATCAAATTTTGATGGCTATAGCTGGCTCATTGTGTTTAATCTAATCCTAGCATCATGTACAGTATGAGAAAATTTCTGAATAATTCGATGATATGTTTAATTGGTCTTTGTTCTATCTATGCTTGTACCAAAGATGGGGATACGTCCTTATTTATAAAGCAAAGTACCAGAACAACAACTTTATCTTTTGGTGCCTATTTTACAATTGATCAAGTAACTGGCCTAAAGAAAGAAAATAAGGAAAGGATTCCAGAATGTTTAGAAATTACGCCCACCTATTTAGAAGTAGTTCTAAAAGGAGCAACGAATGTTGGGAGCTTGGAAGAACCTATGGTCTTAAAAATAAATGCGAATTCAAGTGCAATTCAAAAAGATGAAAATAGTGGCGCTTATATTTTTAATAATGCAGAACTTAAATTAGAACCCGGTAAATATACTTTAGAGTATTTTGCAGTTTTTAGTGGAAATCCGGAAGATGTAGATTCTAAATTGCTATGGAAAGCTCCATCTAAGAAAGGTGAGTTTGCAAATTTTGTGGAATCTTCCCTTCCATTAGAATTTGATTTAAAGACTGGCATAAAACAAATAGTAGAAGTAGGAGTTCTTTGTTATGATAAATGGCTATCTATAGATGAAGAAACAGATGCATTGGATAATGAAGGTTTTCAAATTCAATCTACTCGAGCAATAGATTTTTGTGTGTTTGGTAGTTACTGTGATGAAATAGGAAGATCTTATGTAGCAAAATACAAAATTAGTGGTTGGTTATATAGCGGAGATCCCATAGCTCCCAAGGGCAAACTATTATTTTCGAATAGAGAGAATGTAATTAGCACTGGTGAAAACAATGAATCATCAGATATTTCGTCAGCACCACTATGCATTCAACTGCCGGATACCAATGGAGAAGATCTATATTATTTAGAAATTACCATTCTTCCTTTAAATTATACTACAGAAGAAAGTATCATAAGAAAAGGTGTGATCTCTGATGTGCAGATTAAAACTTTATATAAAGAGAATAAAAGAATCAGCCCATATCATTTTAGAGAAGGTAATTGCAATATGAATGACACTCCATCTTTATTCCAATAAATTGATAATAACATTTAGTAATCTACCCGAACCGCTTTTAAATTAGCCTGATATGGTAATGCAAAATTGGAAACCTGGGTTCCATTAAGCCATTGTTTATGATCTTTACTATTTAGTACTACCGGCATTCGTTTCTTATTATTATGTATCTTACTCATAAGGTCATTAGCTTCTGTAGTGACAATAGAATATGAATTAATTAATATGTTAGTAGTAGGCTCTTTCCATGTAGCATAAATACCGGCAAAAGCAAATATTTCCTGATCTGGAGTAGTAATTAAATATTTCTGTTTCTCCTTACCTCGAGAATCCTGCCATTGCCACTCGTAATAACCATCTGCAATTATTAAGCATCTATTAGTAACAGCATTTCTAAATGATGGTTTCTTTGTAAGCGTTTCGATCTTTGCATTTAGAGTCATCTTTCTTATTTCTGCATTCTTTGCCCAAAAAGGAATTAGTCCCCAATTAAACAAGTTTATCTCTTCAGGATTCTCATTGGTAATAATTGGGGTTTTTGAAAAACTAAACGCATTGATCTCTTCCTGCGGAATATATTCTTCGGGAGCAATAAATTTAGCTTCGAAGGTCTTCTCTATAGACTTATATTCTGAATTAAGTTTGGTTCTATAACACATTTTCAATTTATCAGATCTTAATATACTTATTAAATGCATAAAAATAATTACGTTATTTTGAAAATCCTGAAGCTTTCCATTTTTTGATTCTTTTGCTATTTGCAACCAGTGTAAGACTTAAAGAAACCAATACAGAAATTGCCGCAGTAGTACCTAAAGCTCCACCATAACCTTGGAAAAACATTCCGGTATTAAGATATATCAAAGAAAATATAAGTCCGGCAATACCTACCAGATAGTAATTATGAAGAATATTGGAAGATACCATACCTATAAAAGTAGTGCCTATAAAAATTAGCGGTATATTTTTGCTTAAATAATCAGATAAAAGATCTGGAAAATGATAGAAAAATAGTCCTATAATTAATGATAATCCTGAAGAGGCTCTAACCGCACCCTGTCTTAGATAATTATTTATAATGTAGGTTAAAAGAGCAGATATAATACCTGTAAATATAATTATAGCTTGTTCCATTATTAAAATAACAAATAGATTAGAACAGAAGTTATAGCAACTCCTCCAAAGGCAATTGTGCCTAACTTACCACCAAAGCCATTAAAAATATTCTTGGAAAGCATTAAAATTGCACCGGCAATAAATCCTGCAAAGAGTATAAATTTTATGTTAGGAGCTACCTGTGATGAGGTCATACCCACAAAAGAACCACAATAAACCGCAGCGGGAAATTCTTTCAATATAGAAGATTTTTTATCGAAGTTAGGAGCAAAGGAAGCTATAAACCCAACCAGACTTGCAGAGATAATACTTCCAAGATTTGTTTTTGTATTTAAGTAAAAGGTTGCTACTGCTCCTAGCACAGCAAAAAGAATGAGATAAGCATCTTCCAAAAAATGTTCTTCTTCATCTCTTGGTGCCTTAAAATACGCGATGCTAATTAATATAGATATTCCTATAATGAAAGATAAAATAAGTGGGGTGGCCATTTTATCAAATAAAATAGCGAGCAAAAACACCATCTGGAAAACTATCAATATAAAAAATGAAACTCTGCGAATTAGCTTTGTCATATTTTTACTTAAAAAAATTAAGGCTGCAAATTTCGGTACCTGTAGGAGTTCTCACAAATGATAAACCTTAAGCTTTTATCAAAGTTTAGGGATAAAATCAATCAGAAAAATCTGTTATACAATTACAACCTTTAAATGTATAGAGAGCCTTTTAAAAGATTTTATACCTTTAAGCGCTGTTAAATTCATTCAACAATTATAATATGAAAAATTACTCCTTAAGGTCTAGTCTGTTTACTATGCTCTTCCTTTCAACATATCTCTTTGTTTCTGCACAAAACTTTACAGAAAAGCAGGTAGACAGTTTAGTAGAAAAGACAATGACACCTTTTAATGTACCTGGAATAGCCGTTGCAATTGTGAAGGATGGTAAGCTTATTCACTCCAAAGGATACGGAACCAGATCTCTAGAGAAAGGAGGGAAGGTAGATGAAAATACGCTCTTTGGTGTCGCCTCCAATACCAAAGCTTTTACAAGTGCAGCTTTGGCCAAACTTATAGATTCAGGTAAATTAACTTGGGATTCTAAAGTAACAGATATTATACCTGAATTTAAATTATATGATCCCTACGTTACCAGCCAGTTTACCGTAAGAGATCTTCTAACTCACAGAAGTGGATTGGGATTAGGCGCAGGAGATATGATGGTCTTTCCGGCATCCAATATTCTGGATAAAGATGGCGTAATCCATAATTTAAGATATTTAAAGCCGGTGTCTTCGTTTCGATCTAAATTTGATTATGATAATTTACTTTACATAGTTGCAGGAGAGGTGGTGTCTAGAGTTTCAGGAATGGAATATGAACAATTCGTAAAACAAAACTTTCTAGATCCTTTAAATATGAATGATACCGCCATGTCTTGGCACAGAATTTCAGATTATAGCAACGTAATAGATGGCCATGCTCCCGTAGATGGCAAATTGGAGACAGTTGGATTAAGTTTTACGAAGGTTGCTAATCCTGCTGCAGGAATGTATTCTTCTGTAAATGATATGAGCAAATGGGTACTGGCGCAATTAAATGAAGGTAAATACGGTAATGAGTTGCAGGATAGTATTTTTAGTAAAAAAATGCATAATGAGATGTGGGCTCCACAAACCTTATTAAACGCTAGTAAAGGAGATTATAATACTCATTTTTCTGCTTATGGATTAGGATGGTTCTTGAGTGATGTAGATGGAAAATTAGAAGTTACTCACACCGGCGGACTTTTAGGAATAGTGAGTCAGGTTACTATGATCCCGGAAATAGATCTTGGTATTATTGTTTTAACAAATCAGCAGTCTGGATCTGCATTTAGATCTATTACCAACTCTATAAAAGACGCATATTTTGGCATTGAAGGGAAAGATAGAATAAGCGTTTATAACACCGCACGTTTAAAACAAGAAAAGAAAGCAGATGAGGTGGTAGCTAATATTTGGAAAGAGATAGAAATGCAACAAAAAAATAAGATGGCACCTATAAACTTAGATACTTATGCCGGTACCTACACAGATAATTGGTTTGGAGATGTTGCACTTACAAAGAAGGATGGAAAGCTAATGTTTGAATCTAGCAATATTGCAGATTTTAAGGGAACAATGTCTTATTATAAAGGCAATACCTTTTTAGTAAAATGGAACCAAAGAACTTTAAATGCCGATGCTTTTTTAGTGTTTACTTTAAATAAAGAAGGCAAGGCTATAGGATTTAGTATGCAACCGGTTTCTCCAATGACAGATTTTAGTTTTGATTTTCAAGATCTGGATTTTAGCAGAACAAAAAATTAATTCAAGCGTTTACAAGAACAAAAAATTCCCTGAATTAAAGAATTCAGGGAATTTTTTTTATAAGCTTTCTACTTTTAACGTACTATAGCCTTGTCCATTCCTTGTTAATTTAATCTGAGTAGCAATACGTTCTTTCAAAGAATCTACATGACTTATAATTCCGATGGTCTTAGAAGATTCTGCCTGTAATTTTTCTAAGGTATCTAAAGTTTGGTCTAAAGTCTCAGGATCTAAGGTCCCAAAACCTTCATCTATAAATAAGCTGTTTATTTCCACGTTTTTGGAAGCTAGATCAGATAGTGCAAGTGCCATAGATAAACTTAAAATAAAAGTTTCTCCTCCCGATAATGTTTTTACAGAACGTCTTTGCCCTCCCATATGAGCATCTATAGCAACCAATCCATCATCTTCATCTTCTGTAGGTTTGTCTATTAAATACCTATCACTAAGATCTTTTAATCTTGCATTTGCAAGCTTAATAAGTCTACTTAAGCTAAGATCCTGCGCAAAATCATTGAATTTATTACCCGTGCGATCTCCAATTAATTCATTAAGCATTCGCCATCTACGCGTTTCTTTTTCTTTTTCTGCGATCTGCTCTTGAAGGCTATTCAATCTTAAAACACTCTCATCCTGATTTTTAATGATTCGTTCCATTTCCTTACATTCTGTACTTAAAGCGTCTAATTGCTGAAGTTTAAGCTGCAATTGTTCCAGAACTTTTTCTTCTTTAGATTCAACATCATTTTTAACTAATTCTTCTAGCTGAATTTTGAGCAGCTTTAAAGAAGCTATAGAATTGTCTATACTTTTCTGAATTTCTTGGCGTTCCTTTCGCAATTGGTTAGCTTCATTAGTATGCATTAAAACGGCATAAGCCTCTTCAATTGCTACAAATCCTTTTGCTTTTAGTAATGGCAGTAAAACACCTTCAGAAGATTTTATCTTTTTTACTAATTGCTCGACTTCGCTTTGTAATTTTGTCTGAGTATCCTTCAGGTTTTTCTGATCTCTTTCTAAGCTTATCCAATTGTTTTGATAGTTCTCAACTTCTTGTTGAACATTATTTCCAGAATAAAGTTCATTTATTTTTTCTTTAAGTAATTTTCCGTCTTTTAGAATAGTATCTAATCTGTCCAGAATAGGCAATGCTGTTTTTAAATGTTTAAGTTTTTTCTGTTCTGTAGCAAATTGGTTGAGATCTTCAATCTTCTTTTCTAGATCATCACATGTTTTTTCTAGTTCCTGAATATTCTTCACCCCAGATAATTCTCCAAATTTCGCTTTGAAGTTGACATTTAATTGCTGTAAATTATTTTTGAGATTGATTGCATTCGCTTTTAACTCTTCAGCAGATCTTCTGAAATTTTCCAAATTAGTAGTCGCAGTATTTAGAATGCTAATTTCTATTGCTAATTCTTTTCTAATTTCCTCCAATCTAAGATCTAAACTAGTATCCTTTTCGGGCAATTGCTCTGCGTATGGATGATCTAGAGCTCCACACAAAGGGCAAGCTTCTCCATCTCTAAGGGAATGTCTATGCTGCTGTAAACTAGCTTTTAAGAGCTCATTTTCTCTTTTTAAAGTTAGATTTTCTTCCTTGGTCCTACAATTTTCAACCTTTTTTTGTTGTTTATCTATCCTATCTGGAAGTTCTTGTAATTGCGGTTGGATCTTTTCAAGATCAGAAGAATTTCTATAGATCTCTTTTTCCAGAGCTTCTATGGCAGCATATTCTCTAGAAGCCTCTCGGGTTTTTTTATAATTCTCCTGAAATTTAGCTCTTAAATTAGCGATCTCTTCTGATTCTGAAACCTGAAATTCATCCTTCCAGCTTTTTAGGGAATATACTATTTCATTTACGCTCTCATTGATAGCGATCTTTAAGGAATTGGGACTTTCATTATTAAGTTCTATCGATGTTTGATCTAATTCCGCTTTTAATTTTGTTCTTTCTAGCGTGTGCTCGTTCAACTTTTCTTTTCGCTGCTCTTGTAATGTTAAGATCTTGTCTCTAAAATTGGTAAGATGCTGATATAAATTACTAGTGTTAGTATCTGTTCTCGTAAATGCAGAAACGTTAGATAGCAATGCTGTTATTTTATCTGAATTAGCTTTAGAACTATGGGCAGTTGTAATTTGCTCTTCCCTAATCTTTTTTTCCTCTTGCTTATATAAATTCCAGTTGCGTAATTCTTCTGAGAAATCCTGAACTTTTTCGTGTTGCTTTAAAGGAGCGCCATGCTCTTCATCAAAAATAGATAATTTCTTTACTGCTAATAACCTCTCATCCTCCAACGAGCTTATTTCCGAAGCTTGTTTCTGAATTGATTTTTTAAGTTCTAGAGCATTTTTTAGTCCTTCAATATCTTTCTGAAAATTTTCTAATTCAGTAGTTTTTATTAATATGTCCTTCTTTTTGCTCTCTAGAACTTCATCTGCCATCAGCGCATTCTTAATAATGCCTATCTCTGTTTGCTGCTTCTCAATAACTTTGTTGAGTAGCCCATTTTTTTCATATACTTTTTGTCCAAGCAATCTGTAAACTCCAGTTCCTGTAATTTTTTCTAATAGGGCACCACGCTCTTTTTTAGTGACTTTTAAGAATTGAGCAAATTCTCCCTGCGCCAAAAGAACAGCTTTAATAAATTGATCATAACTTAAACCAATAAGTTCCTCATTCATATCCGGAACTTCAGATTTTTTTTCAGTGATCAATTCCTGCTTTTGATGATCGAAGATTTCCATATCATTGTCTCGCAGATTTTCATTCCTATTGGTAGAAATATTCCATTGAGAACTAAATATGCCGTGTTTGCACTCATAGGTAACTCTTGCAATGGCTTCTTTCTGATTTCTAGTAAGTATAGTACCAAACTTTTCGATATCTGTTTTAGAAATTGGTCTGCTACCAGGTATTCTAGGGATCTTACCATAAAGCGCAAGTGAGATCACATCAAGAATGGTGCTTTTTCCACTTCCGGTTGGGCCGGTAATAGCAAATAGAGAACTACTTATAAATGGTTCTTTGGTAAAATCTATCTCATGAGAACCTCGTAAAGAATTTATGTTAGTAAATTCTATCTTTAAAATTTTCATTGATCAGATTTTTCAGCATGTTGAACTTCTTCCATTATTTCATCAAAAGCACTTAGGATCTCTTTTTTTTGCTCATCATTATATGCATGATTAGCAATAAGTTCTAAGAAAACATCTTTAGGTGCTAGATCTTCTAGCTGTTGATTTTCCGAATATAATTCTGATGTACCTTTAACTTGATTTGTAAATTGAGCTCTTTGCTTTACAATTTCAAACCCGTTCTTATCAAAATTATTAACCAATTGATCTAGCATGTATATCTTTTGTGCATCATATTGAAATTCAATCATATCAATTTCTATCAAAGAATCTAATTGACCCATAAAAATCAATTCTTCTAACTTCTGCTGTATTTCTTGTAGGGTACCACTTATTCTTAAGAGCCTTCTAAATATTGGAATATTTATACTTTCAGGTTCCCAAGATTTTGTTGTATCTAAGATCAAAATTCTCTTTTCATCCTTACGCTCACTAAAAGATAAGGGCAAGGGAGAACCAGAGTAGAAAATTGGGATATTGGCAGAAACTCTTTGAGGTTTATGAATATGTCCTAAAGCTATATACTTGAAATTCTCTCCAAACTGTAAGGCGTTAAAGGCAGCCTGATTTCCTATTTGTATATCTCGTTCACTTTCGGAGGTATCAGACCCTGCTGTAAACAAATGCCCCATTGCAATTACGGGAATGTCCGGGTAATTGGTCTCACAAATTTCCCAAGCATCTAAAAAAACGTTTTTTATACCTTCTCTTATTGCTTGCAACCGCTCCTCATAAGTTGAGGCACTGGTGCCAGATCTAAGATCTGCATCTCTTAAAAATGGTATTGCAGCAACTATAACTTCTATATTTCCTTGTTCATTTTTTACAGGAATGATAGTATCTTCAAGTTCTTTAGGCAATCCTCCAATAACTTCCATGTCTAAAGCTTTCAAAATTTCTTTAGGAGCATCGAGCATTGTAGGAGAATCATGATTTCCTCCAGTAGCTATTATCTTGCAGTTAAGCTTTTGTAGCTTTATTAGCGCTTTGTAATATTGAGTTCTAGCTTCTGACGAAGGGTTTGCAAGATCAAAGATGTCTCCGGAAATCAATAAAAGATCTATACTTTCTTTAACGATCACTTCCTTTAACCAATCTGTAAAAAGGTCAAAATCTTTGCTCAGTTCGTGTTTATGTAATTTTTTACCGATATGCCAATCGGCAGTATGAAGAATTTTCATTCTAATTATAGTATTTGCCAGCTATGAAAGTAGGTTTATATTCTGTATTCCGAAAAATAAGAATTTAAGCTTAGTAATAACTAGGATTTATTAGGAAGTTTTCTTTTTTAAAAAAGGGCAAAGTCGCAATTTAGAAATTTGAAATTATCTGGGGAAACTTAGAACAAATGTAGTTCCTTGATTCACCTCACTTTCTACAGTTATTTTACCGCCTAAACTGGTAATGTGATTATATACCAAATACAGACCTATGCCTTTACTATCTATATGATTATGGAACTTTTGATGTAAACCAAAGATCCTATCTTTCACCATATCTAAATTAAAACCTAGACCATTATCGCTAAAAATAAGTTGCTTGCAATCTTCAGATTTTACAGCTGCAATGGAAACTCTGGGAGTAATTCCGGGTTGAGCATATTTAATGGAATTTGAGATCAAATTTAGAAAGATGCTATGTAAATAAGAACCATTGAATTTTAGGTGGGTAAATTCAGAAAAATTTACATGGATCTTAACTCCAGATTTGGTAATAAGAGATCTAATAGAAGCCAGTGTATCATTTAAAATCTTCTCAACATTAAGTTCTTCTACCTTTACAATTAAACTATCCTGTATAGCAAACTGATCTACCTGTTGGTCTATAGTGGCTTTTAAAGTAACTGCAGAATGTTTAATTAATTCCAGATATTTAAGAGATTCTTCATCATCAATCTTGGAAAGGTCTAATAATTCTAAGAGAGACAACATGTTATTTACCGGAGATCTAAGGTCATGGGAGGAGGTATAACTTAGCTGTTTAAGGTCTGAATTGGCTTTGGTTAGGTTAGTAAGTAATTCATTTCTTTCTAATTCCTTACTCTTAATATAGGTTACATCTTTTGCTATTGCATATACAATTTCATTCTCTGGTTCTGGAATGGAGGTCCATGATAACCAGATAATAGCTCCTTCTTTAGAAACATACCTATTTTCAAAGTTTAACAAAGGTATATTTCGCTTTAAACTATTTCTATTCTCTAACGTAACTGTTCTATCTTCTTTATATATGAATTCGCTAATTGGTTTGCTTAGCATCTCTCTCTCGGTATAACCCAAAAGTTCAATAAAGGCAGGATTTACATTTTTAAAGTATCCATCGTACCCTGCAACGCATAAAAAATCACGAGAATATTGAAAAAAGTTCTCCAAAAGATATGATTTATTGGTTACAGCAGAAAATCTTTCAAACTTTGGCATAAATCGTAGGGGATTAAGACAATTGAAGCTGTATTAATTTTTTTTGCTATATCATTAAATTTATAAAAATGTTTAAACTTAAAAGACTAAATGATAAAAAATGTAACATAATTTTATTTCAAATTCGCGTTATGAAAGTAGATCTTAAAAGTAGTACCCAAATTTGGCTTACTTTCCACCTTTATCTTAGCATCATGCTCCTCTAAAATACTTTTTACAGAATTCAGGCCAACACCAACTCCTGTAGCTTTATTGGTATAGAAAGCTTCAAAAAGATGATCTATCTGATCTTTCTCCAAGCCATGCCCGTTATCTGAAATGCTTAGCATAAAATCTGTTTTATGTTCTTTGATATCCAGAGTTATCAGGCCTTTATCTGGAGTGGTAGCTTCACTGGCATTTACAACAATATTTAGTAAAGCAATGATCAATTTTTCCTGATCTGCCAGAATAGGAAATAAACCTTCATAATTCTTTACCACCTTAATTCCAGAAAGGTATATTCTATCTGAAGCTTTCTCTACGGTAATGTCTATAATTTTACCAAGGTCTGCTTTTTTCAGCTTTGCAGGAGTATAATTTGAAGAATTTAAAAGGTTGGTTACTAGATTGTTTAAAGTTTTTGTACTTCTATTAAGTATTCCTAGATAATTTTTAAATTCATTATTAGCCATAAGTTCTAACTTCTTTCTAATAACTTCTGTCGCCAGACCAATACTTGCCAAAGGATTTCTTAGTTCATGAGCCAAGGTTCTAGCGATTTCACCCTGAATAGATAATTTTTCTGCACTAATCAAGGCTTTTTGAATATTCTTTTGATTGGTTATATTTCTTATTAAGAGCACATATTCATCTACCCAGTGTTCATCTCTTCTATGAAATATTTTTCCTCTAACGCTAAACCATTCCCATTCCAAATCGTCAAATTTCATTCTAAGGTCCAGATCGTAAATATCATCTTCTGATGATTTTAATAACTTCTTATGAAGATTCATGATCTTCTCTCTGTCTCTGGGATGAATGTATGGTAATATATTGCCAATGGGCATGCCTTGGATACTTTCTTTGGTAAGATTTTCTTCTGGATAAATATCTTTATTTATGTAACGTACCGTATAAGAATTTAGATTTATTATAATAACAGTTTCTGGAGAGGTGGTTATTAATTGCTGCTTAAATCTAATAGTTTCTTCTAATTGCTGAGATTCTTTTTTACGGTCTGTAATATCTTCTATAGTACTTATTAAAAGTTTGTCCTGAATTCGAGCTGTCATTCTAAACCAATTATTGTAGCCTTCTTTGTTTACATAGAACTCTTCATCCTGGTTTTTACCATCTGTTACAGCCCTTTTGAACATTGCCAAAACTCCAAGCTCTAATCCTAAATTAGAAGATGTTGAATAAGTTTTCCCTAAATGGTTCACATTCTTATACATATTATTCAAAACCTCATTAACACGTATAAATTTGAAATCTTCAGGATTTCCCTGAGCATCATAAATAATAGAAAAAACAGCAATTCCTAGATTGGTAGAATCAAAAACCATCTGCAAAAGATCGTTGTTCTCTCTTAATTTTCTTTTGGTTTTTTTTGCTGAAATCTCTAGATCTCCTTTTTCTTTAAGAAGGCCAAGCTCTTGTTTCTTTCTCTCGGTTATATTAAAGAACATTACCGCTACACTCTGGCTGTTTTTACCTCCAAGTTTAAAGGCATAAACATCTAACCAGGTATTATCTAGTTTTTCAGCATTCTCTTGAAATCTTATAGATTCACCGGTTTTAACCACTTTTCCATAAATTTCAAACCATTTATTTTCATGATCTGGGATCATTTCTTTCATGGTTTGTCCAATGGCATTTGGCAGCACCACCTGAGCTTCAAAAGCATTATTATTTTCTGTAAAGAGATAATCGATAGCATTTCCTTCAAAATCGAAGATCATTTCTATAATGCAGTAAGCTTCATCTATGGTAGAAAGAATTTGCTGGTATCTATTGGAATTTGACTCTAAGTTTTCAATATGATTTTTCTTTTTGTCCAATAAATCCTGCTCTGTCTCCACCTTTTGAGCAATGCTTATGATTTGCTGATGTTGGCAATTAGGTAAACCTTTGTAGATTCTATCTATAAAGCAGTGTTTATCATAATAGCCTTCCTTATTTAAGATGTGGAAATAAGAAACCTTTTCTTGCCCAACAAGAAGATCATTACACTCCTTTAAATGAGCAATAAACTGTAAATATTCATCTGGATGAATTATCTTTTTAAAAAGACAATCCTCTGTGGAAGAATACTCATTACTAGATTTATTAGACCAAAAAGGATATAAATGATTGAAATAATCTAAGCGAAAGTTCTCTATATCAATGATCATCAATAAAAAGGACTGATCATTAAGAGTATCTTTTAATTGGTTAAACCCATCTGTAACTAAATATTTTTCAGTTTTATCCTTTAAATTATTCATTATCACCAAAATTCAGCTTGTTCAACAAATGTTAAAATACGTACGCAAAATACACTTAATTCTGATATTAAATTTAGCAGTTTGCATATTCTGCTAAAGATTTATTCTTCAATTTTAAATACTCTGTCAATAAGTATAATGCGGCATATTCAAAATCTAAAACACTGTAATATTTAATAAAATTTGAGGGGAGATAACCTAAGTTTAAGTTATTGACATCCTAATTATAATTGATGCATTTTATCTAATAGAATCCTCAGATTTTCCTGTTTCTTTGGCTCCAGATATTTTCTGCCATATGCGGTATGATATTTATGATTCTTCACAAAATCATATTGTATTTCGTTCCACTTCTGTAAATCTAACTTTGGTTCATAATGCAAAAGCTCGTGATATAGTTTATCACCAAATTCTTGAAACTTATCTGTTCCCAGGTACTCCAGATCTGCGTCTGCTAATACTTTTTCTAACTTATTCTTCGGACTTTGCGGTATTTTAGTAGCTCTTATAAGTCCGCATATTATTTCAATCTGATCTTTATGAATGCCGAAGGTGGGTAGTTCTTTATTTGCAATTTTGCAACTAATAGCCTCATGGTCTTCTCTATTCACTGTGAATCCTGTATCATGATAAAGAGCAGCCACTTTTAAGAGAAACAGATCTTCTTCTTCAATATTTTCTTCCTTAGCTATAAAGACAGCTCTGTCCAACACATATTTGGTGTGATAGGGGGCATGATACGTGAGATATTTAGGCAATTCATTTTCCAGCCTTAACATCACGCTTTGAGATATCTGATAAAATAGATTGTTCATTAAACGCGTCTTTAGTATGTTTTCCTATACCTCCTTTTACTTCTTTTATACGTTGGACGTAGAAAAAGGCATCTGCATCAATTTTTAATATGGCTTCTTTTAGCCTATGAATTTCCAGTCTAGAAACTATGGTCATAACAATGTCACAGTCATATTTAATATCAAAAGAATCTGGCAAATACCCACGTTCTCCTCTGTATACGGTAATGGCTTTTCCAAGATCTTTAACGATTAAAGCTTTAACTTCATCACATTCTTTAGAGATAATATTTAAGGCTGTAAATTCTTCAAATCCATCTACCACATAATCTGATGTTTTCATAGCCGTAAAATAAACAAGAAAGGAATACATAGCAGTTTCTACACTAAATACGAAAGCTGAGATTATAAAAATAACCGCATTAAAAGCCAAAATGATCTCTCCTGTAGAGAAACTAGAATTTCTTGTAGTATAAAAAGCAATGATCTCCAAGCCATCTAACACACCACCACCTCTAATTACTAGACCAATACCTAGCCCAATTAGAAATCCGCCAAACACGGCTATTAGAACCTTATCATTGGTAAATGCAGGTATTTCTATAAAATACATTAATAGGGTAAGAAGAACTATAGCCAGAAATGCTCTTACTGCAAATGTTTTTCCTATTCTTTTATAACCTAAAATAAGGAAAGGAAGATTGTAGAAAATTAAGAATATGGTAAAAGGGATACCAAAAAGAGATTCTGATACTATGGAAATTCCTGTAATGCCACCATCTATAAAGTGATTTGGCAACATAAAACCTTCTAAAGCAATCATCGCCGCAAATACACCAAGCACAGAGTATAGAATGGAAGAAATTGAAAATATAGATCTCCAATTTACTCTATCGGTTGTATTCATAAGGTTAGATTTTAATAAAGATATCTATCTAACTTACTAATTTTAAATGATAATATTGGTTCTAACGTTCTAAATAATAGCATTTTATGTTAATATATTTTAAATGAACCAGATTCATATTTAGAGATTTTCTTCAATTTGAGTATTGACATGATCTTAATTGTAGGTTTTTAACGATTCAATGACGATTAAATTTCTTACAAATTATAACTATCTGTGCGTTAGTCAGTTATTAACTACATTTCACCGAAATTGGTAATTTGCCACGATTAACTTTAGTAACTTGATTGATAGTAAGATACACTCCACGGTATCTTAAAAGATTAAAATAATTATCATCGATACTTCTAAGATGCAAGAGATTCTTAGAATTTAGATCTTCCCCTTAAGATTCTTAAATAAGATAGATTTAATTACATGCGTAAGAAATATTGCGCCACATAGCTTATAGACATATGCAGAATTTAAGAAAATATACCCTTACTACATTATTTTCTTTTCTGGTTTTTGGAGTTGCAGCGCAAAATCCAAAATTGGCAGATAGTTTAAAAAATGTGTACCGCAATCAGGGTGAGGTTACTAAAGATTTGGAGTTGCTTTCTGATATTGCAGCAGCAGAAGCGAATCCGGATAGTATTTTTAAATATTCAAATCTTTTGATAAAGATTGCCAGATCAGAAGATTCCACTCTAATGTTGCATAATGGATATCTCCAAAAAGGAAATGCTTATAGGTTGAAGGGAGTTTATGACAAGGCGTTAAAAGAATATTTTATCAGTTTGCGATATGCTATAATAGCAGAAAGTCCCTTGCACATTGCAAAATGCAATATAGAGATTGGGAATGTGTATTCTCTTAACGGAAATTCGTCTAATGCAGAGATCTACTATGGTAGAGGAATTAAGATCTTAAGAGAGAGTGAAGACTCTATCACTTTAGCGGGAGCACTATTTAATGCCGGAGATGAATACTTAAGATCAGGGAAAATAGATTCAGCAAAGATCTATACTAAAGAATCTGAAGCTATTTTTAGAAGGAAAGGTTATAATATAGGGAGAGCCTATAGTCTCGGCAATTTAGGAACAATAAACGCCAAAATGGGTAATCATTTTCAGGCAGAAGAAAACCTGAATGCGGCTATTACGTTGCTAAGAAATATTAATGCCTATGATGCTGTATCAGAATTTTTGATCTCCCTGGCAAATGTTTATTCAGAAAATGGAGACGATGCCAGAGCAAAGATTTATGCAGAACGAGCTTTGGAAGCTGCACATACTTATGGATTTAAGAATTCTATAGCTGAAGCAAACCTCAAACTTTCTGAGCTTTACGAGAAAACAAAAGACACCTCCAGATCTTTTAGATATTATAAAGATTATATAACCTACAGAGATAGTTTTAGGAATATTAGATCTATAAGAGAAATGGCTGATCTTAGAACAGACTTTGAAGTATCTCAAAAACAGGCGGAGGTAGATCTTTTGAGTCAGCAAAAACGATATCAGAAAAACATTGTTATAGCTATAGTCATTGCTTGCTTTTTACTGTTGTTACTGGCATTCGGACTCTACCGAAGAAATAGATTTATACGTAGAACAAAATTGATCATTGAGCGAGAAAAAAACAGATCTGAACATTTATTGCTCAATATCTTGCCTGCTGAAACTGCTCAGGAATTGAAAGAAACAGGTAAAGTAAAAGCAAAGAAATTTAACGCAGTAAGTGTCTTATTTACAGATTTTGTAGGTTTTACGCATTATGCAGAGAATCTCCCTCCAGAAGACCTGGTGGCAACTGTAGATCTGTATTTCTCAAAATTTGACAAGATCGTAGAGAAGTATGGTTTAGAGAAAATCAAAACCGTTGGAGATGCCTATATGTGTGCTGGTGGCGTTCCTTTTCCGCTAGAAGATCATGCAACTAAAATTATTAATGCTGCTATAGAAATGCTGGATTATGTAGAAAGTGCCAAAACGGTCACTCAAGATAAAGGAGCTTCTTTTGACATAAGAATAGGAATTAATTCCGGACCACTTATAGCAGGGGTTGTAGGCAGTAAGAAGTTTGTGTATGACATTTGGGGTGATACAGTAAATATGGCTTCTAGAATGGAATCCTGTTCTGAGACCGGAAAAATAAATATCTCCCAATCTACCTATTTATTGGTAAAGGAAAAATTTCAATTTGAAGATAGAGGAGTTTTAGAAGTAAAAAATAAAGGGATGATGCAGATGTATTTTGTAAGTGATAAAAGTGCAGAAGACTCAGCAAAAGTAGATAATAGCAATGTTGATCTCTCTGCAAAATAATCTGTTAATCTTAAAAGCAATTATCAACTAAAAATCAAAATTATGAAAGCAAACAATTTTTTCAAAAAGACAGGATTATTTCTGGTAGTACTGGTTTTATTCACCTTATTATTTGCTGGTAAAAAGCAACATTCTAATAGTGAACCAGTCTATGGCACCGAAGAAAAGATCAATTTTAAAAAGGATACTAATGTGCTAGTTACGGTAAATACAGATAGTATAGATAGATATAATATTGAGGAGATGGTTACATTATCTGATGATAGGGGTGAGAATTCTGGTAAGCCTAAAGATTTTGTATCTGTTGTAGAAAAAAATCAAAAGATCTACTGGAGAGGTATTGCTAAAAATGCCGATAGCAGAGACGTTGTAGAAATTATAAAGATCTTTAGAAAAACAGACGGAGGATCTCAAATTTTAGATAAGACCTTTAAAGATCCTAATAAGAAGGGTGTTGTAGTGGGTAAGATCAAAAATAAAAAAATTCAAGGTCTGGAATATTACAATATCAGAATAATGATCAATCAAGATACTACAAGAATTTATGATATAGATCCTAAGCTTAAAATGCTTGCTATAGATTAAAACTCCTCAGAGAAATATATGCAGTGACCTAAAAACATCGCTGCATTTTTCTTTTTCATAATTCGGAGATATAGTTTTGACTAATTTTCTTTTCTTTGAAGAATTGAACCAGAAGTTCAATTCGAAGAGCAAAGAATCTTAAATGAATACCTAAAATATAATTATTATGAGTAAGACAAAACTAGTTGTGAATAACAATGGATCTTTAAAGGTTCAGGGAGATTTTGAAATTGTAGATAAGGATGGGAATGAGTATGATCTTGGTGGAAGAGATGTAGTTTCTTTATGCAGATGTGGTCTTTCTAAGAATAAGCCTTTTTGTGATGGAGCCCACAGAAATCATTTTGAACATGATGCCGTAGCATTTTCATTACCGCCAAAGAAATAGATTAATTCTTAATCTAAATAGAAAAGAGCAACTTTACTATAAGTTGCTCTTTTCTATTATTAGCTATTTAACTAAAAAATATACAAAGTTTACGAGGTTTCTAGAACTGAATCTCTAAAGCTATAGGGCAATGATCTGAACCCATATATTCGGGTAAAATGCTAATAGCGCTAATTTTATCTAGAAGCGAGCTACTTACTAAGAAATAATCCAATCTCCATCCGGTATTTTTTTCTCTAGATTTAAATCTATAGCTCCAATAGGTGTAAGCAACTTTCTCTGGATGAAAGTGGCGGAATACATCTACAAATCCGGCAGCGAGTAAATTATCCATACCATCAATTTCCTTTTGAGTATAACCGGCGGTCTTATTATAATTAGATTTATCGTTTTTAAGATCTATAGCCTTGTGTGCAACATTAAAATCTCCCGTTATTATAACAGGCTTAGTTTTTTCTAGTTGTTTTAAATAGCTCAAGAAATCTTTATCCCATTGAGTTCTATATTCTAATTTCTCTAATTTCTGACCAGAATTGGGTACATACACATTTACCAGATAGAAATCTGGATATTCTACCGTTATCACTCTACCCTCAAGGTCATGTATATCTATTCCGATGTTGTTCTTCACCTGTTTGGTAGTGATCTTACTAAGAACTACAGTACCGGAATAGCCTTTTTTCTCTGCAGAATTGCTATAAAGTTCAAAATCCTGAATTTCTGAAACTGCTTTTTCAATTTCGATATCTTGTGCTTTAGATTCCTGAAGGCATAAAATATCTGGTTCTAATGACTTAACAGATTCAAAGAATTCTTTTTTCACGATGGCTCTAATGCCATTAACGTTCCATGAGATGATCTTCATAAATTATTATAAAATAAATTAGAACTCTAATATCTCAAAATTTTTCCGGAAACCCTCTGTAGAGAAGGTGTTATTTGAAATAGTACCAGAATAAAATCAACTAGTAACTTATGATAAGAGCCAGAATAAAATAGTTATTCAATTCATTCTGATTTTCAATATCGCTCTATTTTGATAAAACATAAGGTGATTCTCGTTTAACAAGCTAACTTTAAAATATCTTAAGGATTTCAAACTACATTGAGGTCCAAATATGTTATAAATGAAATATCTAATTGCTGAAGATGAAAATGAACTTCGAAATTCCATTGCTACCTATCTAAGCAATGATGGTAATGTTTGCGAAACAGCATCAGATTATTTAGAAGCTTCCCAGAAATTAGAACTTTATGAATATGACGTAGTAGTTCTAGATATCAATTTAGTATCTGGTAGTGGATTACAATTACTTCACAAGCTAAAGCAACAAAATAAAAAATGTGGAGTCATTATTATTTCAGCAAACAGTTCTCTAGAAGATAAACTTACAGGGTTAGACTTGGGCGCAGACGATTATCTCACAAAGCCCTTTCATTTAGCAGAATTAAATTCCCGTATAAAAGCTATTACAAGAAGAAGACAATTTGGAGGTAATGATGCCATAGTATTTAATGAGATTCGTGTAGACACTTTGGCCAGAACTGTGTTTATTTTAGATAGTCCAATTATACTTACTAGAAAGGAATATGATCTTCTTTTATTCTTTATAACCAATAAAAATAGAATATTATCTAAAGCAATAATCGCGGAGCATCTATGGGGTGATGATAGTGATCTGTTAGATAATTTTGACTTTATTTATGTACACATAAATAATCTCAGAAAGAAACTAACTACTAAGGGGGCAAAATATATACAAACTGCTTATGCTAGCGGTTATAAATTTACAGCAGATTAAAAAACTTTCTTCACATAAAACCCCATTACTAAGAAAGGCCTCTAAGACTTTTTTTAAGACAGCATTAATCTTACTAATGCTATCTACAATAAGCTTGTTCTTCTTCACAAGAGAATTATTGCAGAATGAAGTAGAGGAAGAGCTGTTTTCCAACAAAGATAGAGTAGAGCGGTTGCTTCGGGAAGATCAAACCATCAAAGGAATTCCACCTATAATGACGGTGGAAAAGGTAAATGAGGCAGAGAAGATTTCTTTAAAAGACACTTTAATATTCGATCCTCTTCAAGACGAGGTTGAACTTTTTGAACAGCTTTCACAAACAACTCAAATAAAGGGGGAATATTATAGAATTACGGTAAGAGCTATGGTTATTGAGTCTGAAGATATTCTACTTGTTATTGTTCTTACTTTTTTAGCAATACTCATTCTTGCGTTCATTTTTCTTTTTTATATCAACAGATCCAGAAATGAGAAACTATGGAAACCATTTTTTACTAATTTGAACAGACTCAAGAATTTTAGTTTAAAATCTGATAAAGAATTGATTTTTGAAGATTCAGATATTTTAGAATTTTATGAGTTACAAGTAGAAATGCAACTGCTTACCACCAAGATTCAGACAGATTATAAAATTCTTAAGCAATTTACCGAAGACGTTTCTCATGAAATGCAGACGCCTTTGGCGATCATGCAAGCTAAGATCGATAATTTTATAAATACCACAGAGATCAATGAAATCCAGTTTCAACAAATATCCTCCCTACAAACAGATATCTCTAGATTAAAACAACTAAACAAGAAATTGATCCTTCTGGCAAAGATCGACAATGATCAATTTTCGAGTATTGAAGAAATTAAACTTTCTACTATAATTAAAGAAGTGGTAGCGAATTTTAGAGAATTAACTTCAGAAGATATCAAAACTGTTATAAAAAACGACCTATATGTATCCATGGATAGATCTCTAGCCATAATTCTTTGTAATAATCTAATCTCAAATGCTATAAAGTATAATAAAGATTATGTTACAATAGAAGTCACCCTTAGCGAAAACATTTTAAGTATTTCTAATAACGGCGATAAAGCTTTACAAAATCCAGATAAGATTTTTGAACGGTATTATAAGGAGGGAAACCGTTCAGATTCTACCGGACTTGGACTTTCTATTATCAAAAAGATATGTGATTATTATGGCTTTAAGCCTACCTACCATTTTTCAGAACTAAATATTAGCACAGGTTCTAGCCAGAAAGTAAAACACGTCTTCGAAATAGATTTTAAAATAGAGTAGGCTTTAAGATTGCTTTAGAATTCGGTATTATTTTTATTGATATAATTTTTAGTGCCCAATTATCAATTTTAAAATTAAGCGAGTGCATAGATCTAATTCTTCTTTACATAGAATCGTAATATCGGTCTGTCTTATTTCATTTTTTACATTTCAGCTAAAAGCACAGGATACAAGCGAGACTAAGCCAAAAGTAGGTACGGTACAACGAGTGGGAGATGTGTTCTTATTTGTTCTTCCTGCTGCCACTTTAGGAACTAGTTTAATTCTTGATGATGATAAGGGGGTTTGGCAATTTACTAAAGGTTTTGTACTTACAGAAGTCATCACCTTCGGACTTAAGATTGGAATTAATAAGCCAAGACCAGATCAAAGTAATGACAACTCCTTCCCATCAGGACATACTTCTACAGTATTTCATAGCGCCGGTTTTATTCATAAAAGATATGGCTTTAAATATGCTATTCCCTCTTATATAATTGCAGGATACACTGCAGCCAGTAGAATAGATTCTAAAAAGCATGATATTCTTGATGTGCTAGCCGGAGCAGCCATTGGGTTGGGCAGTAATTTACTTTTTACCACAGATTATGAAATGGAACATATGGAACTCACCTATTCTAACTTTGAAAACTCTCATATGATTGGTTTTAAATATATGTTTTAAGCTTTGAATAAATGTTGAGATTAGATGATTAGGAAAAGTTTTCGTTTAAGATCTATGTAGATTTAAATGTTCTGAATGCCTTTCGTGTTAGAAAATATGGATTCAATAAATAGTTATTATGGAACAAACTGCTAAGAATTTACTTGTATTTAATAAAGTAGCTAAGATCACTGTATTGTTTTGGGTAATGAAGATTATTGCAACAACGCTAGGGGAAACGCTTGGAGATCTATTAGCACACACCTTGAATTTAGGATATACAATTGGCCTTATTATTACCGGTATATTTTTTATCATCACCTTATTTATACAGCTAAAAGCTAGGAAATTTAGTCCAACCTTATATTGGCTCGTAATTGTTGGTACTACCACCGTAGGAACAGAAATATCAGACTTTATGGATAGAACTCTTAATTTGGGTTACCTAACTGGCTCAATAATTCTCATAACTCTTTTGCTAAGCACTTTAATTATTTGGAAGAAGCGTATTGGAAAGATTGAAGTATATCCAATCTCACGCAAAAATGTTGAATTGTTCTATTGGATAGCCATTTTATTTTCTAACAGTTTGGGGACCGCTTTTGGAGATTATTTAAGCGATAACGCAGGGTTTTCTTATTTGGAAGGAGCATTAATAACTGCAGCAGTTATTGGGATCGTAGTATTGTTACATTATATTTCTAAAATTAATGATATGATCCTATTCTGGCTAGCATTTGTATTTACCAGACCTTTTGGAGCAACCTTTGGTGATCTACTTACAAAAACTAGTGCCGAAGGTGGATTTGACCTGGGTACGGTTCCGGCAACCATAGTTTGCATTTTACTATTAAGTGGTTTGGTGTTTTATAGTCATAAAAATCAAGTAGCTGAAAGATTGATTTCTTAAGTCAATAAAACCCTAATTACAGTTATTTTAATTTTTATCCATTTAAAAGTGTCTTTACTCTTCACAATGATAATAAGACGCCAAACGCACTATTGGGACTGCTATTTTGTAAACTAAAATTTCTAACGCGATAGTAACACATGCCAAAGTATGATCTTTTGTTAAGGATGATTCTAGGTAAATTCCAGAAATAGCTTATTACTTTAAATCAGATCAATTCAATTTCGATGTTTATAGATTGTGATGAGCATTCTTATGTATAAAAGAAATTGAGATTTTATTTCCCAATACAGAAGTTGTCTTTCCATAAAACACTGGGGTTTTCAAGTTTTGAGGTGTAATCTAGGTACAAACCCATTTCCAACATCTCAAAATAAATCAAAAAATATTATCAAATATGTAATCTTTGGTGATTTCACCGGTGATTTCATCATTGCTTAATTCACCTTAATTAAGGTGAAAATACTTTCAAATGAGTTGATAAACTTTCTTTAATTTTATTTTTCAATGGTTGATTCATAGATACTTCGGAAGCATAGTTTTCCCAATTTTTTACTACTTCTAATATATGATCTATTATATCATTCATTTTTTTGATATTCATTGATTTCCCTACGGCCTGAAGATCTTCTCTGGTGATATCTTTTCTTTTACCATTAATGCTTAACGCATGTTGATGCACCCAAATACTTTCAGGGCTGTAAGCATAGCAAACATCATAAGCAGGAGCGATGGACCAATCTTTATCTTTCTCAAGTAAAAATGCAAAGTTTTTAGTGTGATCATCGCAGTTTTGAGCTAGGACATTAAAGACCATTCTTCGGTATATTTCTTCTGCCTGTGGATAAGGCAGCCCAAGAATTCGCATTGTCTGAAATAGCTGCTCATAGCTGTAGCTGTTCACATCATTAAAATCATAATGTTGCATGGCACAAAAAGTTTGAACGTGATGTTTTTGATTGTTTTCACCACGATCAAATCGTTGCGTCATGAAATGAGCCCTTCCATTCTCCTCAAGCAGCTGGGACGGCATAATATCTATACCACATGCAATAGCCATATTATAATATGCCATTTCTACCCGACCATAGCCATGGCTTTCACCAAATTGAGCATCACTAACCCCATCTAATTTTATTAGCCAGTGCTGAAAACCTTTAGCAACATTCGTTTGTCCTGAACGAACCTCTTTAGTTTTTTCGTTGTAAGCGATAATCGCTTTGGGGCGAGCACCTCCTGCCGATGTTCCTATTCTCAGAATATCCTTCATTGCCTGTTCTTCATCTTTAGACAGGTTCGTATGAAAATCCTCTCGCTGAGTAAGCATTTTATGTGCAATATCCACTAAGGAATCTATGGCAACCGAAAATGTGTTTTTGCTAGCTTTAAATGTAGTTGGTTCAAATTCCAGTGCACCCATACCACGAGTACCTATAAAACATAATTGCTCAATAGGATTCATACTATTTTCTGGTCGTCCATTTTGAGCAAGCCAGCTATTTATGAGCTTGTTACCATATTTATCTGGTAAGACATCAGCTATTAAGCCTGGCAGCCCTTTAAAGGTGTCTTCCCCTTCAGATTGTCTTTTTCGTAATTCCGGAAATGAATATATTCGTTTACCTTTAGAAAGGGGCATTTTGATGGGGGCTACCTCAATACCAGTTTCTATAAACTTAGGAGTATATTCAAAAGTTCCTAATTGAGTATTATCATCCCAGGCTATGGCGCCAATAATTTCTCCCCATAATTTAATGTAAGCCGTCGTTACCATTCCTCTTCCTTGTTACTTTTAATATTTAAACTTGTCGCTCTTTTTCTTTGCTGATGTTCCAATTTAGCCAATTGTATTGGACTAAGTTGTTTTTCAATTTTGAAGGAATCGAAAATATATAGTAAATCTAATGCCCGTAATATTTGGATGAGAGATTGTAGTGAAATGGCCTCACCGTTTTCCAGCTGGCTTATGGTCCATCGATTCAATCCAGCTTGAGTGGCAACGTTTGCCTGTGTTTTATTTTGATTTAATCGATGATGTTTTACAAAGGCACCAATCTCCTTCACAATGGCTTCATCAGTTAAAGCCTTCCAATTTATGTTAGTATTTGCCATCATAATAAGTCTAAAAGCTATTAGTGTTGGTATATACTAACAAATATAATAAAATTTTTTAATGTTAGTAAAAACTAACGCAAAAAATAGGATAAGCACATAACGTTGGTAAAAGCCAACAATAGATTTCTAATATAAAAATTTTGTTCCAATTCATTCAAATTCCTTATTTACTGAAAGCGTGTGAAACTATTGAGGCTTATTATCAGTTGTTAATAGGAGTGGAGATTTAGGAGAAATATTTTTAGAAAAATCGATATCCTAATTTGAATCTCTATCCATTTAAAGAATATTCTCAAGTCTTTTTTTAGCTTTTCTGGTCTTTCTTCTGTCAATACAGAAGTTTGCGTTACTATCTTTACTAAGCTTAATATCAGTAATCTAGGTGTAAATCCATTTCTAACATCTCAAAATAAATCAAAAAATATTATCAAATATGTAATCTTTGGTGATTTCACCGGTAATTTCTCTACTCAATAGAAACGATATCTCATCCGTTAAAAAACTAAATTTTACGTACTTAAATCTTTAGCGACCTGTGCATTTATTTCTAGAATTTAAACTATCAGACATAATTACTCTTTGGTCAGTTTTTTTAATCGGGTCTGATAGGCCTGTAAATAGTTTCTTTTTGTTTTCTCGTCTAAATAGGAAGCCATAGTCAGGTTATCTACCTGATCTGAACCGTTGAGCATGGAAGCCATGATAGTATTAAACTGCTTCGAGGATAATCCTACCTGTTCGGCTAGGACTTTAAACTGTCCGGCTATATGGGTTTGGGCCAGGTGGGCCGGTAGTAGACCGCCGTCCAATGCAAAATCACTATCCTCAATATGAACACGGGTATTAAGTAGGTCATAAGCAGGACTTAAGCGATGATCTCCCATAGGTGTTTCCAGAATCGCAAAATTCTTCAAGTGGGCATCTCCGTTGGAAAACAAATAATTGAATAATAGAAGTTTAAACAATTTAGGTGTTTCCACACGGTAGGCGGGAAGGTATTTCTTCATCAGTTCAAATATCTCCAGATAATTTCCTTCATATTTGTAATGGTCCCCATGTGTCTGTGGAGTTTTACCGGCTAGTGAAGCAAAATCCTCTTTGGCCTTTTTGCTGCCATCCGTGTTTACATCAAATCGTTTAGTGATGAAGGCAGGGGCGCCGTTTTTAAAAAAGATGAGCGCATTCTCTGCGGTCTCGATCCCGTATACCTGTCGCGCGATTTGCATGGTCAAATGCTCATTGGCCGGCATCTGGTCCCGTTTTTTTCCAGAATTAGGAATTGGTTTTAGAATATAAGTGCCCCGCTCTCCTTTTGTGATAAGACGTAGCTTGTTCTTTTCCAGCAATACTGAAAACTTTTCCTGGACCCCTGATATGGAGATACGCTTTTGATTCTCTTCAAATAACTTATCCGTAAGGGCATCTGAATTTGGAGATTCATAGGGAAGGATGTGGGACACCTTGCGTCCATCAAACACCCTTTTTAGACTGGTTCGGTTATAGGTATCAAAACCCGGGGCCAGGGTCCCGGGACAATGCGTAAGTTTTGGTATCATACGGAGGCTTTAAATTTTTTAACGGTGATGGCCCCAACGGTATCATAGCGGGCCGTAGCCATCAGGATGCCAAAATAGTCATCGGCATCAAGGCGTTCTGCCTGGCAAACTGTTTGTCGATTGGTCCCCTCCGGAATCATATTATAAAAGAACGGAAATAAATATAAGGAATGGTATTCCTGTTGGAACCGGGGTAGGGTGAGACTAATAGGGGGATTGTCCGGATCGGTCAGCCAGCTGTCCAGATAGCGGAAGGTAAAACTGCCGTCATCATGCTGCTGCAGCACACCGGCTTCTATTCCTTTATATAAAATAGCGGCTTGTCTCATTTAAGCTATATCTTTTTAACCTGAAGGGTGATTTCCAGGCCTAATACATCAGTTATCTTTTGTAGGGATTGCAAGGTGGGATTGGCCTGTCCGGTCTCTATTTTATATAAAGTAATGATCCCAATATCGGCCATCTCAGCTAATTGCTCCTGAGTGATACTCATGTGATCTCGTCGCTGTTGAATGATCTTTCCAATGTGTTCGATTGCTTTCATTTTTTAAATTCTAAAACCCATAGTATAATGAGGATTTATTGGTTTTAATTGATTGCTTAATTCAAAATTACATTAAAATCCACACTTTAATGAAGAATTTGATATTATTTTGAAAGATTTCATAAAAAATATACTATAATCCACACTTTAGTGAAGATTTGCATGGTGTTTTTTGGAAGTATTAGCGGAATTATAAAGCTGAAGTATGCGGTGATTATTTTTGATCAGTACCTTTTAGAAAAATATAGGAAGAGTGGTAAATTTTTTTCTAAAATGTACTGACAAAGGTCTCTAAAATTTTTTTTAAAAGCAATAGAAGAGAATTAATTGCCTACTCAGGCTGAGTAATATAGCGCGTTAAAATGAGCCAGCTTTGTGGGAAGGTAGCTTCGGTACCTATAGAATAAAACCAGATCAAAAGGTAATAAGGAAAACAGCTACATTAGTTTTTGAACTTGAAAAACTCTCTTTCATCAGCTTGCTCAAATATTTTTCCTCTTTAGTCATTTATATAAGAAAAACTAAAACTCTGCTTTTATTCAACCTTTTATTATTTTTAAACTTCGTCTGCAGATATCAGAAGGTAATTAAATCAATTTAAATGTTATGTTTAATTGTTAGGTTCGAATCTTCTCATTCTCCGCTAAAACAGGCCCTTATCGCAAGGATAACGGGCTTTTCTTTTTTAGTTGATAATATAGTTGACTGTATATCTTCAACTAGGTCTCTTTATATAATTTTAATTCCTTTGCCATTCGAACATTTTGAACTTTGGATTGATCTGTCTTTTTTCTTCTATAAATTTCTTAAAGTGGTCTAATGGGTGTTCAATATCGATTGGAATATTATCGTATAAAGGAATATTATGTAAAAGTTCATATTCTCTGAAAAATGGATAATCGTGTTCTCCAAGTTTATCCCAATTTTTTCCAAACCCTATACGATAATTATAGTACAGTAAAAGAACTTCCTCGTTTGTAAATTGTGCTCTCAGAACTTTTAGATTGTTTTCTAATTCAAGTTTGGAAATCAAATTACCTACATAACTATAATGCACAAATTTGACCATTTGATATAAATGCCTAAAATAATGGGCTAATCTTGAAACATGACCAGAGAAAGGTACAAAACGGAGAGTGCTCCATTTCTTCCCTTCGTGCGTTTGATAGGAAAAAGTGAGTTTTACACCCTTATTTTCTCTGAACGTCTTTCTTATTGATGAAAGATAAGCTAAAATATTATTTAATTGTTTTGAGGTAACGCCTGAGGTCGATAAATGATTTGAATCCGTACCCCAAAAGAATACTTTATATGCTAATTCGGTAAGTAGATCAATGTCAATATTATACTTGAAAAATTTATTAGCATTTTTTATCATAGAATGACAAAAATGAAAATCTTTAATCATTAGTAAAAATACCCTTTTATCTTGGACGGCTGAAGTCCTGAATTCAACAGGGGTATAATTTATACAGTAATCAGAAATTGTTTCATTTATTACTTTAGGTAGGATGTTGACTTCTGAGTTGATAGATGGAATGGTGAAGAATATATAATTAAAAGCTTCAGTAAAGTTTTTCGCATTTCCTAAACCTGTGTTTTTTCCGAGTTTTATTATGGTGGGTTCTTGAATGAGTCTATGACTATTCATTTTAAAAGAACCTACATTATTTAGGTGTATATCTAACATCTTGTAAAAATGCTCATTTGTTCTTTGGATATTAAACTGTCTTTGAATTTTTTTATTGGCATCATATTGCACATAAAAAGCTAAGAATGTGAATATTGCAATCAAAAGGGCAATCAAGGTCCCAATAGTGCCGCTTAAAATAGCTCCGAGTTCTCCGATGGAAAAATCCCTGTAAAAAATCCCAAAGAATAGGACTATTATAATAAACAGTATTATGAATAAAAAGATTGATAGGAACTGAATATTTTTACCAAAATATTCATCTGGTTCTATATTGTTTGGTAATAGTTTCATCTTAAGGTATCCATTTCATTCAAAATCTATTCTACGTTAATTTCAATAATGGGAGGATGTTTTAATCAAAATCTAAACCCCATTGATATAAGTTGCAATAAAGCCTTGAATCTTATTAATGATCCTGTCGCTTATACTTTCTCTTTGTAATACGCTTGGCTGTTGTTTTAAGGCTTCTATAATTTCATCTTCGGTTGCCATTCTGCCTGTAAACAGGAAATCATTGATAATATCTTCAACTTTTATCTGATTTAGACCTTCTTTTCTGGTAATATCAGAAATAGCTTCTTTAGTTTCCTTCTTCCAGAATAGGTTAAATTCATCTTCAATGTTTTCATCATCTTTTATATTAGGAAGATTCTTTTCAATGAATTTTTGAATCAGTTCTTTCTTGCTTCTCAATTCAGTTTCCCCAGCAACCATATCAATAATTTCTTTCTCTCTTTTAGCCTGATCTTTCTTTGGAGCGTTTTTCAGTTCTGATAAAAGTTTAAGGATATAGACAACGTTTATCTCATCCCTGTGAATCAACTCTAATTCAAAATCTATTTCATTCAAAATGGAAATGGTTTCTTTTTGATTATCTGTTTTTATCTTATCATAGAGATCTAAATACTTACTGGAATAATCAACAAATTCCTGTTCATTAATATAAGTATCATCAAAGCTGAAATCGGTAAATGAAGCAAGTATATTCTTCAATCTCATGATCTCCCTGAAAGCTTTAGCAAATTCTAGTTCTTCTTCTTCAGTCTTTAAGTCATTTACACTGTTAACTGTTGGTGCAATTGACATTAATATTTTATAAGCTTTGTTGAAGTTCTCCAAGTGTTCTTCATAGGGTGCAATTATAATAGTTTCCTTTGCATTCTTATCTGAAAACAAACCAATAGCTTCATCGGTAGCTTTTTTAAGATTTCTGAAGGCTAAAATATTTCCTTGCGATTTCTTCTCGTTCAGGATTCTATTAGTACGGGAAAAAGCTTGAATAAGCCCGTGGTATTGTAAGTTCTTATCTACATAAAGGGTATTCAGCGGTTTACTGTCAAAGCCGGTTAAAAACATATTTACTACCAGAAGAATATCAATTTGCCGGCTTCTTACCTTTTTTGATATATCTTTTTTATAGTTAAGGAAAGCGTTCCCGTCTTTAGCTGAATGCCTGGTACTGAATATCTCGTTGAAGTCATTGATATATTCATCTAACTTATCTCTTCTGGGCAGAATATTATATTCGCTTCCTTCTTCCGCTGCCAGATTATAATCTTCCTGCGCTGTAAAACCGTCTGCCGTTTTATCTTCTTCATTCGCACCATAAGAAAAGATAGTTGCAATGTTGAGGTTGTGTTTTCCTTCTTCCTTCCTTTCTTTTAAAAGGTCGTAGTACTTAATAAGCATATCTACACTACTAACACAAAACATTGCTGTAAAAGTTCTGTTATGCGTTTTGCGGTTATGGTTGGCTATGATGTAATTAGTTACCGTTTCCACGTACTCATCACTTTCATAAACCTCAGCTATATTGATTCCTTCAACCTGAAGATCTTCTATCTCATTTTTGGATTTAAAAACATTGTAATATTCAATGCTGAACTTCAAAACGTTTTCATCCCTTATAGCATCTGTGATAACATAGCGGTGCAAACAATCATCAAACAACATTGTGGTTGTGTATTTCAGACTGTTTTCAACGTGCGCATTTTTGGCAAATATGGGTGTTCCTGTAAACCCGAATAATTGATGATTCGTGAAGAATTTTACGATCCTTTTATGAGTGTCGCCAAATTGACTGCGGTGGCATTCGTCAAAAATGAAAACGATCTTCTCGTTTTTTAGCTTTTCGATCTTATTCCTGAATTTTGCCTTTGAGATCGCTGCATTTAATTTTTGAATGGTAGTTATCATTAACCTTCGGCTATCATCCAGAAACTGATCTATCAACATTTTGGTGTTTTCAGTCCCGTCTATACTTTCTTTATCAAAAGCTCTGAATTCTTTTACTGTCTGGTCATCCAGATCCTGCCGGTCTACCACGAAAACAACCTTTTTGATCTTTGGGTTGTTGGTAAGGATCTGACTGGCTTTAAAGGAAGTCAATGTTTTACCCGATCCGGTGGTATGCCAGATATAACCGTTCTTGGTGCTATTCTTTATCCGGTTGATGATCGCTTCTACTGCATAGAACTGATAAGGACGTAAAACCATGAGTATATTATCGCTTTCATGCAAAACGATATATTTGGTAATCATCTTTGCTATATGGCAGGGTTCTAAGAAGACATTTGCAAAATCGGTAAGTTGAGTAATGTTTTTATTATTCTCTTTGCTCCAGAAGAAAGTCTGTTTAAAGCTCTGTTTGGGACTATTAGCGTAATACTTAGTATTTACCCCATTAGATACAATAAAGATCTGTACGTATTGGAAAAGGGCATGATTCGCTGCGAACGAATCTTTCTGATAGCGTTGTATCTGGTTGAAAGCTTTTTTTAGTTCAATGCCCCGTCTTTTTAGTTCAATTTGGACTAAGGGCAAACCATTGATAAGAAGGGTAACATCATAACGATTTTCACGCTTCCCGTTAATGGTGATCTGGTTAGTAACCTGGAATTGATTCTGACACCAGAAATCCTGATTTATAAATTCGATATATTCCTTATCCCCGTTATCCTTTATAAGTTCAAACTTATCTCTAAGGGTAACGGCTTTATCATAGATATTTCCTTTGGTAAGGTGAATAATGATCTTCTCAAATTCGGTATCTGAAAAACTGGTTTGATTGTGTTTTCCAAGTTGGGCTTTGAAGTTTTCTAAAAGATCCTTTTCTGTTCTTATTACAACCGGTTCATGTCCTAAGCTGGTTAGTTGGGAAATAAGATTGTTTTCAAGAACTTGTTCAGGTTGGGTAGTCATGGTTTATTTATATTTCCTAAAGGCTTGGATTGTTTGATAAATTCCATAACCTACTGCAATTCGACCTAAATAATCGAAAACATAAAAGAGGAATGTATTATTATCAGTTCCAATATAATCGTCACTATGAGTTGGGTTTAAAAATCTAATAAATTTACTCCAAAAAGATCTGAAAATTTCAGAGTTCCAATCGTCAGAACATAGAGAAAAACCATATTCTACAGAGGATATGAATGATAAATAGTAAAATATTAAACCTACAGTCAAAGTAAATAATATTGCTACATCAAACCTAGTCCCATAATTATTTGAAAACTTGTTTAGTATTAGTATCACCTTATCAGTTCTGCTTTTCCAAGTTTCCTCATTAGCAGAAATTCTTTGGTTTAAAATCTTTCTATAAGTTTTTAACTCTAGCTTTTTATACTTCAGAGAATGGATATAATCTGAATTATTTTCGAATGCTTTCTTAACGATTCTAAATGTTTCTCTCTTATTTTTTATAGGTATTTCACCTTTTTCGCCAACTAATTCTTCGTAATCTGATTTAGAAAGTTCTAAGTTGTTAGTTTCAAAATCAGCTATATGAAAATCAAATATGGAAAGTCTACCTTCATGAATAGCTAATGATAAATCTATACCTTTTTTCAAGGTAGTTCCTCGAAAAATTGCTTGCTTACCAAGTAATGAATAGGTGAAAAGTAAATTTTCTGAAAAGGTAGCGGCAGAGAATACAACGGTTGATTCAAAATCTGTTTTATAGAAAATAACTTTTTCATTAAAATCGGTATTCCAAAAATCAATGAGACTTTTAAAAGTCGTATTTCGAAGCCATAAGAATCTATGAAACCTTGACTTTTGAATTCTTATTTTATTTTCAAAAGTAACATCTTCAAAACTTGTTTCGTAGAAATCGCAATCGAAGAAGTATAATTTATAGTTATTATTTGTAAATGTCACTCTCTTGTTAAATTCACATTTTTCAAATCGAAAAATGTTCTTATCAAAATGAGGTAGTCCAGTAATTTTGCTATGATCAATAGGTAGGGTAAGATCAAAATCAATTATTAAATTCTCTGCTTCAGGTGAAGCTTTACGACCAATTTGTCTGATTTGTAAATTGGATATTAGTTGATTTAAATTTGTAACGGTTTTCTTCATTTATAATTAGCTTCGAGAAAGATTTTATTTATTCAATTCGGTTTCGTTTTCCAGGTGAATTCAAAAGACCATTATCACAATGCCTGTGAATTAAATAGGATTCTACTTCCAATCTTCCGAAATTTATTTCCTTATACCTGAAATTGATTCGATCTACATAATAATCATTCAACCTTAACTCCAGTTCTTCACCAAATTTACCTTTTACAATCTTGGAATCTTCTACTAAAAACTTTCCCAACTTCCTTCTAAAACTATGATTGTAAGTTCTTTTTACTTCCTTCATTCGCTCTTTAAGATTAGCAGTTTCTCCAACATAAACTAATTTATCTTTATCATAAATAGCATATATTCCGGCTTTGCTTGGAAAATTGGAAGACCATTTTTTATCGAAATTGAATTTTATGTGTTTTGAATTAAAAAGTTCAGTTTCAAAATCATCAACAAAATCAACTATTTCTTTTTTGGTATAGTTCATTACACAAACATCTGCTGTAAAAGCCCTTTTTTAAATTGGCTTGTTTTGTCAATCTCTGTAGCTACTAAATCTATTTTATCGTCTATTGCTGAAAGAAAATCGGCTATTTTGTTTTGTTCTTCTATGCAAGGCAATTTTAATTTGAAACTCTTCAATTCCTCGGCATTAATTCCAGGCTGTCCAGATCTAACAGACATAACTTCAATCCAATTTTGATATCTTCTTGTAAGCGTTACGTAAAAGATGAATTTTGAATTTTGATTAATTATTGAGAACTTTATTAAAAATCCCGCATATACTAATTTCCCATCATCATTTGAATAAATATAGGTCTTCCCAACGCTGGCACCGGTTCTCGCGAATAACAAATCATTTTCCTTCAGATAATACCTTTTATCAATATTTCCTTCCGGTGAGGTTAATGGTTTTGGTTTGAATTTGTTTGTATGCTCATCAATATCGGTAATTCTTAAATACTTATTTTTACCGTCGTAGGTCGTTGCAGAAGCGCCAATTCCATATCCAATATTTTTCGAAATTTGACCTAATGACTTCTCAACCCACTTCGGAAAATCCTTTCCATTTTTATCTTTAAACCTGATTTCCTGTTTAAAGATATTTTGCATCATCCCTTTTTTATAATTTTCTAAAAGTTCTTTTTTCTTGTGCAGCTGATCTATCTTTTTATCGACAAAAGAAAGGAAAGTTGCTATTTTTTGCTGTTCATGGATTATGGGTATTGGTAAATCAATTTTTGCAAGTCTTTTAGATGACAATCCCATCACCTTAGAACCCTGAGCAATAGTCATTACCTGCTTCCTTACAAACCAAGTTTTAACCAAATATCCAAAAAAACCATTTCCTATATTTCCATTTTTTGGTCTGGCTAAAAAGGTGTGTAGCCCTGCTAAAACTTTTTGATTATTTAAACCAATAATTTCTATAGTCTTTCCTATATCGTTATAATCTTCAGAAGCATCTGCAATTACCAAATCACCTTCTTTGCAATATGATTCTGACTGTATATTCGAAAGATTTATTTCAGAATTAATGAAAGGTAAATTCTCCTTTTCTAAATTGAATAAAGAAGAAAATTTTGTGTGAATATCTCCATAGTGGATGTTATAAACTTCACCTTTATCATAATTTAGTAAATCTCTTGAAAATGAATTAGTAGAATGAAAATTAAATAATTCGCCATATTTTTTAGTTTTCCACAAATCCTCAAACTCGGGAAATCTCAACTCAGGTGATTTTATTTTAATTGATTCCATAACCTAAAAAGGAGTTTCAATATTTAATTCTTTGCAGAATTCCGCAATGGATTTATCTGTCTCAGCTATATCCTTTTCTAAAGACTTTAGTTCTGCGGCTACAGCACTAATATCAACCGTTTCCTCTTCTTCAAAAGTATCTACGTAGCGTGGAATATTAAGGTTATAATCATTCTCCTTTATTTCTGCCAGTTTAGCCCTGTAACTGTATTTTTCTATTTCAGTCCGGATAATATAGGTATCGGTAATTTTCTCGATATGCTCCGGCAGCAATACATTGTCTTTTCCCTTTTTTTCAAATTCATTACTGGCATCTATAAACAAAACATCTTCATCTATTTCCCTACATTTCTTAATTACCAGAATGCAGGTTTGAATACCTGTTCCAAAAAAGATATTTGCCGGCAAACCAATAACAGCATCAATATAATTACGGTCTGCTATAAGATATTTTCTAATATGTCCTTCTGCTGCCCCTCGAAACAAAACCCCGTGAGGTAATACGCAAGCCATAATTCCGCTTTCATCTAAATGGTGAACCATATGCTGCACAAAGGCAAAATCGGCTTTGCTTTTAGGGGCTAATTTTCCATATTGGCTAAAGCGGTCATCACTTGCAAATACCTGTTTTGCACTCCAATTTGCGGAGAATGGGGGATTGGCAACAATAGCTTCTGCCTGAATTTCTAAATGCTGCGGTTCTTCCAGGGTATCTTCCTGCTTTATGTCAAATTTTGAAAAGTGAACATCATGTAGGATCATGTTCATTCTGGCAAGGTTGTAGGTAGTACGGTTCAATTCCTGCCCGTAGAAATAACCAACGTCTTCAACCTCTTTTGCTACCCTAAGCAGTAAAGAACCAGATCCACAGGTGGGATCATACACCGATTTTAAACGTTTCTTTCTTGAAGTAACAATCTTTGCCAGAATAGTTGAGACCTGTTGAGGTGTATAAAATTCACCTGCTTTTTTTCCAGCACCTTCAGCAAATTTTCCAATTAAATATTCATAGGCATCACCTAGCACATCAGTTTCCACATCATTCAATTGGAAATCTATCTGGTCTAAATGAGTTAGAATCTTTGCAATGATCTCATTTTTTGCTTTTAGTGTTTTTCCCAATTTCGAAGAAGTAAGATCCAGGTCTTCGAATAACCGAACAAAATCATCTTCTGAATCTGTTCCCATTGTACTCTGCTCAATATTGTTCAGAATACGTTCTAAATCCTCAATTATAAAATACTGAGTTGCTTCCTGAATATCGTTGGTTTCAATCTCTGTAAGATTATAACCTTTTCGGGCAATACTGGTAAAAAGCTCTGAAGGTTTCAAGAAATAGCCTAAATTCTTTATACAGGCTTTTTTGACAGCTTCGATATATTTTAACCCCTCTTCTTTATTTTCATTAAGATTCTCATATTTCAGATTATCTGGCTTCAGGATCTCATCAGCATAAAGATGAAGCTTTTCAGATAGGTATTTGAAGAAAATAAATCCTAAGATATAATTCCGGTAGTCATCTGCATCCATTTTTCCTCTTAGCAGATTGGCAATAGCCCATAATTGTTTTTGAAGCAGCTTCTTTTGTTCTTCTGACATTGATTGGTTTGGTTAGAGCAAGTTTTGGCAACCAAATATAGAGAAAGAATTATAATAGGTCGCTCTTTAGTGAGGCGATTAACAAACCGCTGTCACATTTTTTATTTTAATAGCAGTATAAGATTAAATGCAATTTCAATACATTAAGTGAGAATGAGTAGGAGAAAAGGTTAACTTTTGTAGTCGTCTAATCTTATCTATAATTCTATACCAACACTATTCAACCATTTAATCCATATGTCATCTAACATATCCATATAAGTTAATTTCATTTTTGAATTAGTATTATTAAAAGATTCGAAAGAAAATTTCTGCCAAAAAAGATCATATTCGTCATCTACCAGGTTAAAACTATTTCTATGATTATGATACCGTTTTTCTCCGGTAGAATATGAGATTGTAAAATCTGTATTATTGAAATTGATTCGAGGAATTGCAGATGTTGCATCTGTAGTTAAGGTTAGAACCGATTCATTATTAATTTTATTTCGGTTTACCAGAATAGCTTCAAATTTATTTTTTTCGTCCTCGGTAATTCGTGCACGGATATTTTCAAGAGAATTGAGTTCAGAAATATTTTCTATGAGATGCTCTTTAATATTTTTAAATGTTTCTTCCTGGAAATCCATTTTCTGAATAGTATCAAAATCCTTCTTAATCTTATAGTTGGTGGAAGAAACTTTTTTCTCTTTAGTTGGTAATTGAATTAAAGCAGAGGGCTCAGCTAATAAAGCTCTTAACTCCTGAATAACATTTAAGAATGCGGTATTCATGTTTTTCCATTCTGAAACAGGTTTTCCATCCCTGGGCAAAGCTTTAAATTTTTTGAAAGGAGTATTTAGCCAGTCACAGGGTTCTACTATAATGGGTACAATAATTAATTCTCCCTTTTCCTGCCTTCCTAAGGCTGTCTCAAATTCCTTTTCATAACAATACTGAGAATTAATATAATCAGGGCTCAACAATGCTAGGAATAATTTAGAATTTAATAATGAATCTGCGACTCCTTGATCAATATTACTCCCAGCCTTAATTTCTTCATCAGTCCATGTACTTATTAATTTATCCCTAGTTAGTTGAGAAAGATGTTTATGTAATAGGTCGAGATAATTTTCATCATGGTGACTGTAGGATACAAAAGCGTTCATTTTTTTCCTTAAATTTTATATGAGTTGTTTAATAAAAGTTCATTATTTTGAAGTTGGAAAGTACGATTTACGAAAGCAATTTCGATAAAATATTAGAATTAATATCTTACAGAAAACTTTTATTCTCTTCCTGAAGATGTTGCCTTTTTGCAACCTACTGTTCTTAGCTGTAAGTACATTTATCTAAAATTTTATAAGTTACTTTTTAGTGATTAATAATCTTTTCATTGCCAATCCAATGGGTTGTAGGCATATATAATTAGGTGAATTTAAAATGTATCGTAGAATATGTTTAAAAATTGAGTTAATAATTGAATCTTAAATATTTAAGCGTTTACTTTCTTTTTTACGGTTATAAGTATAGAAAATTGTAGCTAAAAATAACCATATTGATAAACCTATTGAGATATAATAGAATGTTGAACTTAAATTAATTCCTCCCCAGGCAGCTATATAAATTGAGTACGTAAAGAATAAAATAGGACCCAATAATAAGATTATAGCAAGCGGAAAGAAAATAAAGATAGTACCAAACTCGCTGATGAGATTCCTATACTTCATATTCCTAATCATTTCCATTATTAGATCTGGAGGAAAAACAAGATATTCTCTGGAAAAGAAATAGGGAATTTTTTCTTTGCTTAATTCTGGTATTTGAATATGTTTTTTTATAGCCTTAAGATCTTCGTTCAGATAAACAAAATAAAAGATCAAAAGACTATAGAAAACAGGAGTAAATAAATTTACAATTTCAATTTGTGATATTTCAACAGAATAGATTTTAAATACTTTCAGTATTGAGAACTGAAAGAGAAAATAAATAAAAGGTATAATGTATAGAAATAAGGCAACTTTATTTTTACGTTTGGTTACTCCTTGAGCCCTTTGTAATAGTAGGGTTGTTACTTCTTCTGATCTCATTTATATACCTTTAATTCATCTCTAACTACCTCGTAACGTTCGCTTAAATGCTTTAGGAAAACAAGGGGTAAAATGTAATTTTTATAATTGTTTTCAGATACAGCACCGCGTAATTCGTTTGCTGCATCCCAGAGTTCTTTTTCAAAATCTATGTCTACTTTTGCCATTTATTTGATAGATTGTTCTTTAGGTTCTAAAGTTATTTAGGTTGTGAATGTAGTAAGTTAAGATTAATTAGATACTTTTTTGAGTATACGATCTGAATTTTATCACACCTTTTTTATACATCCTGGTTTTATCGGAAAATACATTGTAGAAATCGTCCTGCCAGCTGCCATTTCTATAAATTAAAGAGATGTAATCATATAGATCTGGTCTTGGAAATCCCTTTATAGGCTTATAAATATGGGCTTGACGAATTATAAGATTATCACCTACTTTTGGAATATAACTGAAATCGAACATGTTTTCTTGCTTAAGATCGATAATTAACTGATCGGTAGTTATTTCTTCACTCAACCGTTGCAACGGCATAATCATTTCTCCCATCATACTGGAATTCTTGTTACCGAGATAACGGTTAAGCTTCCAAATTAAGTGGGTATCAGAATAATCATCCTGTTTACCTTCAGCATTTTCTAAATTTCGAGGATAGGGTATAGGGTCTATACTAGCACAGGCACAAAAGTGAATGGAATAATATTGCTTACACATTAGAATTAGAATGAATAGTTAATGCATTATTCCTGTTAGGGACGGGATAGAACAAATATAAGAGAAATGATAGAAAGTTTTTATCACCTTTTATTTTAAACTTCAGACCTACATCCAATCAAAAAAATATATTCAATATTTTAATTCAATAATGAGGAGAGGCAAGGATATTAAATAAAAATGACATTCTACATAGTCTAGATAAACTTATAAATTTCAACATGGCTAATTTGATACAAGGTTAATGAAGCATTTTTTATATCAAGGGAATTCTACGGTATATATCCAAACTTTGGATATACCAGTACTAGTTTCCCTAGAATATTTTTTACAAAAAGGAAATATTATACTAGCCGGTTTCTCTAAACATTCATTAATGAAAAAAATTGCAATTCCTAATGTTTGCGATTTAGTAGATAGTGGACATAAATATAAATTAGTAAACTCTTTGCCTTTTATATAATCACTTAAATACTGGGCTGTAACAAAGGGATCACTAGCAGGAGATAGAATAATATTACTAGAATCTAAGTCAAACTCTCCGGAAAAAGCATCTTCTTCAGCTTTATAAGATTTTAATATATTTTGTTGAAACATATCTGCTTGTAGAGAAGGAAAACCAAGTAATTGAATTTTTCTAGCTTCTTTTTTTTCTTTTGCTACAACTATCATTCTTTCATAGTCATAACCTGAACCTAAAAATAGAATATCATTATTAGTTTCTGGATTATGACTTCCAAGACATCCTTTTATCTCACGAATTTTAAAATAATCTAAAGAAAATTCAGTATCCTCTTTTTTTGCATATTCATAAGGTTCAGAATATATAAAATCGACTTTTCTAAAATTTTTGCTATGTAAAAAGCGGATTAAAAATACTATATATGGACGTAATAATCCAGTTATATCAATTGCTATATTAGATGATCCAATCATTTTTTTATTATTTTCATAATAATCTAAAATAATTTCATCTTCATCCCAGTCAATTTTATCTGAATAATTAAAGCAGGGTTGTTCAAGATGAGTGATTTCAATTTCTTCAAACTGGTACTCAGGTAACACTAGCCAATGCTTTGTTGATGCTTCAATATTATCATAAACTTTTCTCACCCTTGTACTTTCATTATAAGCCGAAATAAATAAATCATATTTATTAGCAGAAGCCTCACTAAATTTATCTAAATGATCAAATTTATTTTTATAAAAATATGTGTAATTCATAAAGTTTGTGAAAAAAGATCTATTTTGTCTATTCCCGAGTTGAAAGGAGCATTGCAATTAGACAATGCTTTGCCTCTGATTGATTTATAATCTTGCTCGTTATCGGGGTAAAAAATTCCTTTGATTTCTATATCTGATAAACTTACAATACCTCTTCTAGCTAATGAGAGCTCCCATTCTACAGCTAATAATCCATTGATTTGAAAAGTTTCATGTCTAGTATTTAAATTTTTATCTCTTCTTCCTTTTTCTGTTTTAATTATATAAGAATACTGTTCTAAAAAATTAATTATTTCCTTAATATCTGAAGGAATAACTTTCGTGTTGATTGAAAAACTAGAAATTGAACATTCTGGAGGTAAATCCGAGAATCTCAATTCTCTTAAGTAATCGCAAAGTCTTTCAATTGAATTTTTCATTCGATTCCCATCATTTCCCGGAATTTTAGCATCTTCAAGGAACCATAGAGCGGCATCACTGATTGAATTCATTTGACTTCTTACATCTATTTTTTGCTCTGAATTCACGAATATTTCTTGACCGTAAAATTCACTCCATCTAAATATATGTTTCATTATGATAAGAAAATGACGTGGAATGCCATTTGAGATGCGAACAAGATTATCAAATCCCACCTTAGATTGTGGCCTTAAGTTATTTTCGCGATATAGATAATCTATTATATCATTTTTATATTTATCTAAAATTTTACCGTGAGGAGAGTTTTTATCGGGACTTTTGTAATATTTTAAACAAGCGTCTTTTATATTTAAGGATTCATTTGATAAATTCTTACCATTTTTCCATGCTCTATAAAGTAAGAAAATATTTGTCCTTTCGAGAATGAGATCAGTATTAAATTTTAAATTATCAACAATCTCAGTTTTTATAGAATTATTGAAGTATTTTCCTAGTTTATTCTCAATTTTTATTAAATGTTTTTTCTTTCGCTTCTTAACTTGTTCATATAATTTCTTTTCACTGAATGTTTCAAAATATGAATTGATACGATCTCTTTTTATATCCAAATTGACATACGATAATCTTTTTAGGCTAATATCTTCAAGAAAAGTTTTATAATCCTGAGGGTTTCTTCTAAAAATATCGTCAATATCTAACAGTTCATATTCTGAACCGTGCTTTATTTCTTCATTTGCGCTTAAAGTTTGTTTTGTACGTATTCCATATCTCCTAGCTCCAATTTTAAAACAAGTGGGATTTTTTCTTTCACGTATAAGTGTATTAAAATATTTTTGTTGATTTTCGGTGAAATTTTCATATTCATCTAAAAGATATAAAAATTTTAAACTTTGAAATTCTGGAATGTTATTAGATAAAACGTCAGGTATTCCAAAAATTAATTTTCCCGGGCTAACCAAAATTTCTATTTTTTCTGAAATTTTGGTTTGTGTAAGCGCTCTGTTGTTAATTGCAAAATCAATGTCTTTCTGAAGATTATGAAAGAAACTGCTTAATTCAGTAAGCGATGATATTTTAATTCTGGAATAATCCATATCAAAAAGATTAATGATTTCGGAAATAATTAAATCAACATTAATCTTTACTCTACTATTTTCTGCAAGATTAATTATGTTATTAAGAAGTAGCTGACTTAACCATAGTTCTAAATAATAAGAAAAGAGAGATTCCCATACATCAGCGCTTTCCCCTCTGCCACTGAATTTATATGCATTTAGTCCAGAACATCTCAGATATGTACCAATATATCCATCTTTATTAATTCCTTGTAATAAATTTTCAGTATGACGAAGTGATTGGACTGTATAAGAGAAGTGCTTCATAATATGGGTTTTACCACTTCCCTTACTGCCTAATATAATCATTGGCATTTCAGATGTTGGTTTTATCGAAGATTTGAAACCACCTTGTGGAAAATCTACCCAAAAATTATTCAATTCTTCATCAGAATAGTCTACTGCTTTAGTAATGTTAAAAGGATTTGTCATATACCGTACACTTTATTAAATCGTTTAAAAATTGGATACCAATCTGATTCTTTTTCATTATACCAAAATATTGGTAAAGTATTATCAGGAGTATTATGATGAAATCCCAGTAATAATTGACCATTATTGAAACCATATTTCCAACTTTCACAACTCTCTTCAAGTTCAATAGGATCTATTTTAGAATCATTCTTTTTAAGAAGAGATTCCATCAAATTCTTGCCATATTCTCCACAGAAATTTTTAATTTTTAGGATATCGATATCTTCATCCTTATTGGTAAAAACTCTAGACCCTTCGTTGAAGCATTTATAAGAGTTATCTAATTCGTGGATTGAATCAACATAATCAAAATCAGCCATATTTTGAATTCTATGTTTACCTTCCTTAGTGGCTATTAACATTAAATACCAGATTTTAGCATCTGGAAATAACCTCCGAATTTTTGGTAGTGAATTTGTTGAATAGTCAATTGCCTGAGATCCGCTACCACATAGGTCATCGATAAATACAAAATTATTTATTTTTCCCAGTTCTGGGGCTATTTTATCTTCAGATATAAAAAGATCATTAGGCAGAGAGTTAATCTTTCGCATTAATCCCATTAAAGTAGCACTACTTTCGGAAGGATTGCCAAGACTTACAAATCTTGATTGTTTAAGTTGTTGTCTATAATGAGGCTCGATTATCTTTGCGTCAGTTGTATTATCATTGTTTCTTCGAATATCTGCTATAATCTTATATTTGAATATATCTCTATATAAAGCTTCTAAAAGTTTTTCTACGCTGAACTCGTTGAAATAAATAAATTGTGTTAAAAGATATAGTGCTTCTTGTTTTTCCTCCTCTTTAAAATTACTCAACCATCCATCGATTTTGTTTTTGTTAACCTTTTTTTCCCAAATTGTTTCATTTAAAAGCTTAAGTTTACGATAATATTTTTGTTTCACTAATTTTCTTTTTTCAATATTAACACCCATTCGCAGGTTATTATACTCGCTGTTTTATTTCTCTTAGTCATTAACCCATAGGATTGGATATCATCGATTAATTCACATTTTATTTTCATTCCATTGTTTAAAGCAATTTCCTTGAGATATTCTTGCGTTTTAAATTTATATCCGCAAACATCATTATTGGCAGCAACTAAAATTAAATATTTGCCATTCTTTAAAACCCTAATCGCCTCTTTAAGCGCTGTGGTCATTTCAATTAGATAATTTGCTGCAATATGGGCTCTTAGGGAGTTTTTTTTATAAATTTCACTAATTATTATATCTGCCTCTTTAATCCCAGTAGAAATTAAATATTTATAATCTTTTTTTCTATAATTTTCCCTTCCTATATTTTTTTTGTCAAGGATAGTTAATTCTCCAACTTCACCCATTCTTGTCCAGCCTAAACTTAGACTAGAAGCTCTTATATATTTTTGGGCGCCAGCGTAGGGAGGAGAAGTTAAAATTAAGTCCATTGTTGAGTCATTAATTTTAAGTTTACGTGCATCTTTGGATATTATCTTTCCAAGATGCTTGCTGTTTTGTAAAGCATTCTTATTCTCAAACCTTTTAAGATTTTGAATAATAATATCTTTAAACTTTTCAAAGACATCAATTGATTTTAATGTATTTAATGTATTCTCCTGTTTAGTCCTAATATGATGCCCAATAGGATATTTATTTGGATTTAATTTTACAGGAACAGAAACTCGAGAATCAGCTAGACTAACTTTTTTTATTAAATTAGAAAAATTTAATAAAAAAAAATCCTGATATTTTTTATTCTCTATCTTTTCAATGCAATGGAGTATATTATTAAGCTCAATTTTTATATGCGGTAGAAACCAATAATCGATATTTACAACATTCGGATAATTTTTACAATCTTCCTTTTTTATATAACTATTTTCAAGTTCAGTTAATAGTTGATTTACTTTTTTATGATTATAGGTATTAGTTTTAACTGTGGAAATAAGTCTCGCTAGTGGATTCGCATCAGCTCCAAATGGATATAATCCAGCTAATTGGGCTTCAAGTAATACAGTACCTGATCCAGAAAAAGGATCTAATATTTTATCATTTTTAGTAATAAAAAACGAGTTGTTTAGAAAAAAATACGGAATATTTGGAATTAATTTTGCCGGATAAGTATGAATTAAATGAGTAGCTCTTTCGTGAAACTTTCGATTTACTATTTCTCTAAAATTAACTGGAATAGGTTTCCTGTCAATAGAATATAGTTTTTGAAATTCTAAATATTTTTCCTTGTAATCTTCCAATTTATGAAATCATCTTTTATTAATCCTAATTTATTAAAACCATTTTTGTAAACGAAGCTTTAATTCTAACTTCAGTATAAAATAAGTGCATCTATCGAGTTAAAATTTTCGGTATTATAGAAATTATAAACAAATTGTATTTAACTTATTGGTTTTTTTCTTTAGGGATGCAATATATATTGAATATAAATGGAAAGCTAAATGCCCTGTGATAATTATTGGTGACAGAAGTTTAATATAAATGATTATAAAAAAATAGTTATATTTTGCTACAAATTCAAATATATTTAGAAAACGATATATTACATTTTTAATTTTTCTAGAGGGAAACTAAAATCAAATAATTCTTTGGGATGTATTTCCAAGCCTTTGGCCAGTTCAATTATTGTCTGAAATTCAAAACTTTTTTGGCCTTTTTCAATTTTTGAAATAGCACTGAAATCTATATCACATTTCTGTGCCAATTGTCTGTAGCTCAGATTTAATTTAATGCGTTGTTTTTGAACATTTTCTCCAAATTTTTCTAGATACTTTTGATCTGTATTCATTTATGAGCCCTTATTTCTAGCAATCTCATAAATTTTAACATAAATATTGTAGGTAATATAGACTACAATTTGATATTTTTTATATATTAGCATTATAATATTATATTTGCGAAACTTCTTTAAGTAAAATATTAGAAGCATTCGCTTTGAATCTCGACTTTGAAACTGGTAATTTTTAGGAAACGAGATGATAAGCATGGATGCTCACGACCCGGGGCGTGAGTACTCTCTTATCGTTTCCGAGGTATACCAGTGCCAAAAGTCGATAAGTTGAGTTTCACGCCTTTTTACTTATAGAAAGATGCACTTCTTCTCAACATAATTTCAAAGCTTCTTCTTTTAAAAAATTTTAGAACTCGCATAGCTATTGGGTATATCCATAACTGGATTTGTCTTAATAGCCACAGCTTCATTCCCTACATAATGCTGTTATCGCAGGTGAAAACCTGTGTAATTAAATTTTAATGATTATGTCATAATTTAAAAGAGTTCTATTATGCGGGAAAATAATTATGAACAGTTAAAAGAAGGTGATTCGTCAGCCCTAGTGCATATTCACGCCCGATATAGCCGGATGGTCTATTGGGTGGGAAAAAGAATCATCAACGATGATTTTGTAGTAGAATCTTTAGTACAGGATACCTTCTTAAAGTTATGGGCGAACCGCGATAAAATCGAGTCTGAAAAACATCTCTTTTTCTTTCTACGAATGGTGATGAAAAGGGAATGTTATTCCTATTATACAAGTCCTCAATGTAAGTTCTTTCAGAAAATAAATTCTTTAGAAAGTTATGATAACTATCAGGATTATTTAGCAGGCTATGATCCGAAAGATGATGCTCAAAACTGGAAAGACCAAGAGAGTCAACAGGGAGATTTTGATCAAATTATTCAGGTATTGCCCCTACTCCAACCTGATAGAAAACGACTGATCGAACTCTGTTTAAAATATGAATTCCGCTATAAAATAATAGCTAAGCTAATGGGTACAGGTATTACAGAGACTCGTAATGAGGTAAACAAAGCTATCCTAGATCTTAAAAACATCATTAACCAAAATAATGTTCTAGAGGTTAGTCAGCAATCTATTATAAAAAGAAAAGATAAAGTTCAGGTTACTGCAGAACAACTAAAAGTTTTAAAGCTTCGCTGTAAACACAACTATTCCTTTGCTTCTATTGCCAATGAGCTTAATATTTCTCAAAAGGATGTACATAAAGCATTTATTCAGGCTTATAAGCTGATGCAGGAGATCAATGAAAACGAATTAGAACCAGTTTGAGATGGCAAAAGATACGATGAAATTGACCCGAAAGATCCAACTCCTTATCGACCTGCCTACTAGCGAACAACGAAAGGAGGCAATGGATAAGCTATATCTATGGCGTAACCGTTGTTATCGGGCAGCTAACCTTATCGTTTCTCATTTATATGTTCAGGAGATGGTTGAAGACTTCTTTTATTTAACCGAAGGAATCAAGTATAAACTGGTTGATCAAAAAAAAGATGAGCAGGGAATTCTAAACCGCTCCCGGATCAACTGCACCTATCGAATGATTTCAGATCGCTTTAAAGGGGAAATTCCCACAAACATTCTAACTAACCTTAATAGTACCATTTTGAGTTCTTTTAAGAAAAACAGACAGGAATACTGGTGTGGTGAACGTTCCATAAATAACTTTAAGAGAGATATGGCCTTCCCATTTGATATGGAAGGAGTGTGCGGATTAAAATACGATTCCCAAAAGAATGCTTTTTGCTTTCGATTCTTTTCCATTCCTATGAAAACCTATTTAGGAAAAGACTATTACGACAAGAGAAAATTAATGCAGCAGGTTGCAAGTGGAGAGATCAAAATAAGGACTTCCCATATCCAATTAAAAGATGGTAAGATCTTTATGTTAGCGGTGTTCGAATTTGAAAAAGAAGAACACGTCCTTAAACCAGAAGTGATCGCCGAAGCTTCGTTATCCCTAGAATATCCGATTGCCGTGAAAATTGGTAGCGCTAAAATCACTATTGGAACTAAGGAAGAATTTCTCTACCGAAGACTAGCTATACAAGTTGCTGAAAAAAGAACCAGAGAAGGAGTTACCTATTCAAAATCGGGAAAAGGTCGCATAAGAAAGACCAAAGCTTTATCCAGATTTTGTGATAAGGAACGTAATTATGTTCATAATAGACTGCATGTTTATAGCAGAAAGCTAATCAACTTCTGTATAAAAAATAAGGCAGGAACTCTTATTTTATTGAATCAACAAGAAAAATTGGAAATAGCTAAAGAGGAAGCATTTGTACTTAGGAACTGGAGTTATTATGATCTCATGACAAAAATTAAATACAAAGCAGAAAAATCTGGTATTGAACTTATCGTAGATTGAAGAATTAATTATCGAGGGTGCTTGTACACCCGTAAGGTGAGGTGAATATCCCACTCACTAAGTGTGCTTAGCACATACAACGCGTGAGTGAAACTTATTTAAGAATAAGTTAGGATTTAATTTGAAGCAAGTTTATTAAGGAACCTCCATTTTGTAGATGTTAGTTTGGGACATATAGATGCTATGATCAGAGTCATTAGATGATAATCTGCAGTTCGTCTATTATCGGAGGATTATTTTTTGGATGCACAAGGCGATTGATTCTACCATTAAATGGAAAAATCTGTTCCTCTATAATAATCCAATATTTTTGTCCTAATTAAAAATTCATATTTCGCATTTGCCAGATTAACCCTGGAGCGATCCAGATTATTTTTTGCGATGATATATTCTACCAAATTTGAAACCCCATTACCGAATCTAATTTCATTTACGCGGTAAGATTCCTCATAAGAAGCTACCTGATCTTGAAGCACAAAGTAGTTTTCATATGCGGTATTCATATCATAATATGCCTGTTTGATCGCCTTTAAATAGTCATTTTTAGTGTTTTCTAATTCTAGCCGGGCATCTTCCAGCCGAATCTTTTTCAAAGAAACTTGTCGCTTTGCCCGGAAACCGTTGAAAATTGGAATATTCACGCTCAACCCGGCCACAGAACTAAGGTTGTTGTTTAACTGATCTAAATAGGGAATATCCTGCTGGGAAAACTGACTTTGATTTCCTTGTACTGCGTAACTGGTGCCATCAATAGTTATAAATTGCCCAGTTTCTACAACCTTGGTTCCTGTTTCATTGAGTAAACTTGCCAGGCTGGAGTAATTGGTATTTAACTGGGCAAATAGCGAAACCTCCGGGGAATATAAAGATCTGGCAACCGCAACATCTTCTTCCGCTGCATTTATTCGTAAACGTTGACCATCAAAAACATCCAGATTTTCAAGTGATTCTGAATAGATCTCTTCAGCGGACAGTTCATATTTGTTCATTTCGGGCATTGCCTGAAATTCTTCCACGTATACTTCAGTATCCATATTCAGAAGCTGTGCAAGATTTAGTTTAGACTGTACAAGCTGATTTTTTGCACCGATTACTGCCGACTGGTCATTGTTCAGCTGACCTTTAATATCGGTATAATCGGCAGGATTGCCTTCTCCCTCATCGTTCAGAGTTTTGATGCGATTGGTTTGCTGATTGGTGCTTTCCAGTCGTAATTTTGCCAGATTAAGCAAATCGCGATTATTCAAAACCTGGAAATAAGCTAAGGTTACCTCCAATATCAACTGTTGCTTTGCTGCCTCTTTTTCAGCCTTAGCCGCTTCCATATTATAGCGATCGCGCTGAATACTGTTCCGCAGCTCAAATCCGTTAAAAACCTGCATGCTTAATCCCAAACCTGCATTACTGTAATTAAATTGCTGATCGATCACGTCGTTGCTGTATGGGTCGATACTTCGGCCTTTATTAATAGCATACGTATAACTCCCATTAATAGCTGGTAAAACTTGGGATTTTGTTCCGCGGAAATTCAGTTTTTCGGTATCAGCCTGAAGATCAGATCGCTTTAAATTGATGTTATTTTCCCGTGCCAGCTGAATGCATTCTTCCAGGGAAAGCCCTGGTTTTTCAGTATTCTGAGCGGTTAAACCGGTAGTGATAAATAAAAATATGATGATGAATTTTTTCAAAATGATGATTTTAAGAATGTTTTACGCTTCCGTCGAGTAAGTTGATGATTCGCGAGCCGTATGCGGCGTTGCTTTCAGAATGAGTCGCCTGGATGATAGTGACGCCTTCCTTATTTAAATCCTGGAAAAGCTGCATGATTTCGTCACTCTGTTTAGAGTTGAGATTTCCCGTAGGTTCGTCAGCCAGGATCAGTTTCGGTTTAATAATAAGTGCACGGGCAATGCCAACCAACTGCTGTTGCCCGCCACTTAATTGATGTGGGAAAAGATCTTTTTTTCCTACGATATTAAACCGGTCAAGAATATCTGCTACAAGCGCTTTTCTTTCGGAGCTTTTTACTTTTTTGTAGAGGAGTGGCGTTTCGATATTTTCATAAACCGTGAGATCATCAAGCAAGTGATAGGCCTGGAAAATAAAACCGATGTTTTCGTTAAAAATTTCGGTCCGCTTTTTCGACTTCAGTTCATGAATGGCTTCTTCCTCAAAATAATATTCACCTTCCTGAAAATCGTCCAGCATAGCGATAATATTAAGCAATGTTGATTTTCCGGAACCTGAGGGTCCCATGATGGAAAGAAATTCTCCCTGTTCAACATTCAGGCTTAGATCGTTCAGCAGAAAAATTCTTTTTCCGCCAGATTTTACCCATTTATAGATGTGATTTAGTTTTAGCATTCGTAATGTTTTTATTTAATTTTTTGAACTACTGTTTCGCCAATTTTGAGTCCGCTTTTAACTTTAGCATCACCCTTATACTGAATTCGGGCTTCGCCAAAAGCTGAAACCTTCAATTTATCTGAAACATTTACCACGATATGATTGTTGCCATAAGCCGCGATTTTAGTTTCCGAAGAAAGCAGCTCAACAGCATTAACTTCACTTTTTCCGTAGCAGCGATAGCGTTGAAAATCTACTTTTCCAGCCTTGATCTCCAGATAGCTTTCCCCGTACAAGGCAATTTTTAAATCTTCTGCAGAGATACTTTCAAAATATACTTTTGGCGAGCCATAAATGTCTAGGTCAAAATCTTCCACGCTAATGGCATTTTCAAAATTTATCACTTCTTCACTACGAATTTCTACGGCTTCCAGGTTTTTGTAATTTACCGTGATACGTACCTCGGTGCCGTTATAAATAGAACGATCCATTTCACGCCCATTTACTTTAACCTCTTCTTCTTTGGAAACAATCTTGGCGTCTTCCAGGTAAATATGAAGTTCTTTGCCGTCTACTTCTATATGAATCTTTTCCCTGTCGACTTTAGAATTTTCAATAATCACCGATTCGTTATCGGCTTGCTTGAAAATTACTTCGATGTAAGGACTTATAGTAACTTCTGAAAAATTAGAAACATCTACGGTTTCAGATTGTGCATTAGATATACCGAAGCTTAAAAGGCTTATTATTAAAGTGATTAGCATTTTGTTTTGATTAAAGATTGATTTTTTCATAATGATTCTTTTAGTCGGTTCTTAAACTTTTAACTGGATTTTTTCTGGCTGTTCTAATGGTTTTAAGGCTTACTGTAAGGAAGGCAATAGTTAAAACCAGGGTTCCTGAAACGATAAAGATCCACCAGCTTAATTCTGTTTTATAGGCGAAATTTTCCAGCCATTTATTCATCGCATACCAGCCAATTGGAACTGAGAATAGAATTGCCACGGAAACTAGAATTAGAAAATCTTTACTTACCAGGGCCACGATATTGGTAATTTCCGCTCCCAGGACTTTTCGAACACCTATTTCTTTTACCCGTTGTTTTAAAATAAAGGTGGTTAGGGCAAACAATCCCATAATAGAAATTACTATAGCAATGATTCCGAAGAAGCTAATGACCTTTTGAAGCCTGTAATAGGAGGAAAACAATTTTTGAAAATTGTCATCTAGAAATGAGTAGCGCAATGGCGTTCCAGGTTCTACCTGCTTCCATAAACTTGCAATTTTATCGATGCTGGCTTTTGGGTTTTGAGTATTTAACCGGGCCAGGATCGCTCCGCCAGACTGGAACATGCAGGCTTCATTTCCAATACTGAAAACTGCAGGTTGCACTTTGTTTTCAAAACCCAAAACATTAAAATCTTTCACAATTCCCACAATTTGCATCGGTGCCTCTTCACAACCAGCATAAAATATTGTTGCCCCAAGTATGTTTTCAGAATTAAGACTAGCGGCTGCCGTCTCGTTGATGATCGCAGTTTTGGTATGTTGGTCTGGACCGGTAGATTCAAAGTTCCTCCCATGAACTATTGGTGTTTCAAGAGTTTCGAAATAATCTGAGCTAACTTTAACCGAATTCATCCTGTATTTTTCACTATTAAAACTGAAATTTACGGTAGAGGAATCGGCGAACTTATCTCCGGGAACATTGGTGGTTTTGGCAACTGCTTCCACACCTGGAATGTCCAGCAATTGTTCTTTTACGGTTTCAAAATTGGTATCTCTGGTATTCTGAATAGCTTCAATGCGCACGAGCTGCTCTTCTGAAAAACCTTTGTCTTTACTTTGAATATAATCTAGTTGTTTATTGACAACAACAATGGCGATGATGAAAAAGGAGGTGACCATAAATTGAAAAATAACCAATATGTCTCTTAAAACAAGGCCTTTATTTCCTTTAGAAGTACCTCCATTCAGAATTTTTAAAAGATTGAACCTAGATAAAAGAATGGAAGGGAAAAGACCTGATATGAGAATGATAGCACCTAAACATAAACCAATCTGGCCAAGAACCTCAAAATTACCGCCTAATTTAAGTTCAAGCCCGAATATGCTATTTACATAGGGTAAGCTTAGCAGAACAATTCCCATAGCTATGATCAGGCTTATAACGCATTGCAAAATTGCTTCCGCCATAAATTGCCAGAATAAATTCCAGTTGCCTGATCCTAAGACTTTTCGGACTCCAATTTCTCTGCTCTTACCGAGTGATTTTGCGATACTAAGATTGCTGAAATTAATGGCTCCAATAACCAACAACAAAATCGCTAGAATAAAAAGAACAGAAACAGTTTTAATATTACTATTACCATGCTTCGAAAAATTCTGAATATCTGGCACTGCATCGGTAAAAAGTAAAGTCCGATTGCCTGAATTCTTATATTCTTTGTTTAAATCTTCATCTTTTTTGATACGTTCTTCAAAATAGATACGATTAAGATCTTCTTCAAGTTCAGCCGAAGAAATAGTTTGATTTATTTTTAGATAAGTTTCAAAGGAGTAATTATTCCAGAAAAAATTCTGTTTTTCATAGGGGTCCCGCATAATCAAATGAATGGGGCGATGAGAAGGTGTTTCCGGAAGTTTTATAACACCGGTCACGACTCCTTCCATCATATTAAAAACCTTTACTGTTTGCCCCATGGGATTAGTACTGCCAAAAAGCTTTTCGGCTAATTCCTCGCTAATTATCACGGAATTTGGAGCATTTAAAGCAGTATTTCTATCTCCCTGAATAAGATGGTAAGGAAACACCTTTAGAAAAAGGGAATCTGCGGAGGCAAACCCGTTATGATAGATTTGCTTTTCGTCTGTGCTTATAATAACTTCATACTCGCCAGCTCCCTGCATAGAAGTAGCGGCTTCGATTTTCGGGTATTTTTCTGCAAAAAATGAAGCCAGTGGAGCAGGAGTATTATTTTGGATACCACCCTTGTCTTTCATCCCCACACGGTAAACTTTTTCAAGTTCTGGAGACCACGAGTCATAGCTCAACTCATAGTTGAGATACAACAGAACGATTATGAAACTGGCCAAACCTGCAGAAAGCCCTAAGATATTGATAATGGTATAGGATTTGGCATTCCAGATACTCCTCCAAGCTATTTTAAAATTATGTTTGATCATATCTGAAAGATTATTCGGTTCTTAAATTATCTGCCGGATTTCTGAAAGCCGCTCTTACAATTCTAATTCCTATGGTTGCCATGGCGATAATTAAAACTACCAGGGCGCTTTGAATAAAGACTGAAGGCACGATCTCAATCCTATACGGGAAATCTGCTAGCCATTTATCCAGTAGATACCAGGCAACAGGAATTGAAATAACTGCAGAAAGTAGAATCAATTTTAAAGAATCTCGGGAAAAAATACTCACGATCTGCGTGACCGATGCACCCAAAACTTTACGAATACTGATCTCTTTTGTTCTGTTCTGGATCATAAAAGTGATAAAACCAAATAAACCAAGACAGGAAAGGAAAACGATGAGTAGGCTGAAAATTTGTAGTACACTTCTTAGTTTATTTTCCGCCCGGAATTCCTTCGCGAGATCATTGGAAATCCAGGAATAATTAAAAAGATTCTCGGGAAAGAATGCGTTGTATCTTTTATTTATCTGGCCGATGACTTCTTGCGGATTTTCAGTATTTACCCTCACCAGCATATTTCCATATTGAGGATTTTCTATGGATCTTATGATTGTTGGAGCCAGTGGATTTCGCAGCGTTTGATTATGAAAATTCTTTACGATTCCAACCGGAATGCCTTTTAGCTGCTTGTAAGGTTTGTTGAGTTCATCGATATTTAGTCTTTCTGCGGTGAATTCTGTAATAAGAACAGGTTTGGAATCAGAACTATTTTCTTCTTCCTCTGAAGCATCCGGCTGTAAAACATTTTCTGCTGAAAATTCATTTCTGAAATCTCTGCCTTTAACCAGTTGTAATTCAAGCGTGGAAAAAAGATTTTTATCAGCATCGATATACCAGGTTTCCAGCTTATCGCCTGCAGATTGTGGATCTTCGATTTCCTGACTAAAAGTACCGCCGGCGCTGGAGGGAATCCACTGACCAATGCTGGCATTTTCGACACCTGGGATCTTTTTGATCTCTTTTTCAAAGGCAGCACCTTTATCACCCCATTTAGTGAACTTGATAAAAAGTAGATTTTCTTTATTGAAGCCAAGATCTTTAGTATTTAAAAATTTCAGCTGATTATTGACTACCAACGTAGCTACGATGATCCCGATTGTAATGACGAATTGAGTGACCACCAGGCCTTTTCTGAAATATTCTGAACTGCGGCTGGTTTTAAAACTATTGCTCACCAAATTGGAAGCGTTCGGTTTGGAGATCGTCCAGGCCGGATAAATTCCTGTAAGCAGGCTTATAAAGCTAATTGCTGCTAAAGTTATCAGTAATAGCTGAACACTTCCAGTGATCGTGAGTGCCAGTTCGTTGCCCAGGAATCCTTCGAGATAAGGTAGAAAGAGGTAATAAATACCAAGTCCCAATAGATAACTTATTCCGAAGAAAAGAAAGGATTCTGCCAGAAATTGGGCGATCAGGCTTTTGCGGCTGGCTCCAAGAACTTTTCGAAGACCTGTATTTTTTATCTTTTTGAGCGTTCTGGCGGTACTGAGATTTACAAAATTGATACATGCGATCAATAAGAGCAAAATCGCGACCCCGGTTAGGATGTTGATATTTCGCTGGTTGCCTTTTACCTTCTGGAAGTAATTATCAGATTTCAGATAAATATCTTCCATCGGCTGTAGCGAGAACTCCCTATTTTCCTGTACGTCTGGAAGTTTTTTATACCAGTTATTCACCACCGCCATAAAGGCAGATGCCGAAACACCAGGTTTAAGCATTAGATATTGTACTGAATAAGGCGTAAATCCATCTGTAGGAAATTTGGTGAAACGGGGTTTTTGGATTACTAATACATCTGAGCGTAAATGCGTGTTCATCGGCAGATCTTTGATAATGCCGGATATATAATATTCGGTTGAACTACCAAAACTGGAGATGTCTTTTACAATTTTACCAACGGGATCGGAATTAGGGAAATACTGCTTTTTGATCTTTTCTGTAATCACTAGATTGAGATACCCGTCAGTAAAATTCTGTGGATTACCCTGAAGAACCTGTAAATCCAAAAGGTTCCAAATGCCGGGATTTACTTCTAGGGAAGTTAATTCTACAGGACTGTTATCAAATTTAAAATTGGTGGAACCGGTATAAATTTCAGTAGAGGTTTCCACCTGCTCGAAATTTTCAATAAGCTGCGGACCTAATGGGGAAGCGGTAGAAATACCCTTTTCACCAAGGTTGGTGTTTTCCTCAACAAGCCGGTAAATGCGATTGCCTTTACTCCATTGATGGTCATAACTCATTTCGTTGATCACTACCGTGGCGATGAGCAGGAATGCCGCCAAGCCAATGCTGAGACCAGTAATATTAATCCCCGAATAGGTCTTGTTGGATTTTATATTCCTCCACGCTATCTTGAAATGATTTCTGATCATAATTTATTCGGTTTTTAAAGATTTTACGGGATTCTGCATGGCCGCACGAATGGTTCTAAAACTAATAGTAAGAATGGCGATTAAAAGAGCAATGATTCCGGCACCAATAAAAATCCATATACTCAAACCCATTCGGTAAGGATAATTCTGAAGCCATTCTTTACTAAAATACCAAGCGATTGGAGTCGCTATCAAAAAGGCTATTCCTACAAGCTTTAGAAAATCTGAAGTCAGCATAATGGTGATCTTTCCAACACTGGCGCCTACAACCTTGCGAATTCCAATCTCCTTTCTCCTTTGGGAAACAACGAGTAAGGAAATGGCAAAAAGTCCAACGCAGCTTAAAATGATGGCGAGCACCGATCCGCTGGTGATCATCGTGGTCATCGTGCGTTCTTTTTCAAGCGTTCGATCTATATTTTCATCAAGAAAAGAACCCAGGAATTCGGCATTTGGTTCAATTTTTTTCCAGGCAGCTTTAACGTCATTAAAAGAGCCGGTCAGGTTTTGAGGTGCCACTTTTACAAAAGCGTAACGTAAATTCCATTTTGGATTTAAGAAAATGGTAAGCGGTTCTACTTCTTTGTCTAGTGACTGAAAATTAAAATCTTTTACCACTCCAATTACGGAATATGGAAGGTCACCATCAATACCAAGGTGTGCGGTTAAAATCTCTTTTTCATTCAAATCCCTGGCCATCGTTTCATTAATGAGCACAGAAAGGGTATCTGAAGGTCTTGAGTTATCAAAACTTCTTCCTTCAATAATTTCGAGGCCTACGGTTTCGGGATAATTGTAGTCTACTGCCAGAATGTTGGTTTTCATCTGGCGGCCTTTATATTCAAAGCCTGTAACGCTGGTAGAAGTGGTATGGTCTTTCCCCATTCCCAGGATATTGTTTCCGGCGGAAATACTTACTATTCCGGGTTTGCTGCGAAGTTCATTCCGCAGTAACTGCATAGTACGGAAGTCATCTTTTTTCCCGTTCAGCGGAAAGGAGATCACCTGTTCCTTATTGAATCCCAGATCTTTATTCCGCATAAACTGAAGCTGATTCCTGAGAACAAGGGTTCCGCTAATTAAGAGTATCGCTATGCTGAATTGAACCACGATAAGCGCATTTCTTAACCTGTTACCGCCATTTACCTGGATCTTTCCTTTTAAAGCTTTTAGCGTCCCCAGTTTACTTAAGAGCATTGCGGGGTATCCACCGGCAATGAGTGTGATGAGCAAGAGAATAACAATAAAACCTACCAGGTTTTTTAGACTGATCACATTGGCAAAAGTAGCTTTGGTATTAAATAAGGTCTGAAAAGGATCTATTAAAAGATTGGCGAACAGTAATCCTAAAAGCATGGCGCCTAAAAATACGAGGATACTTTCTCCCCAAAATTGAAAGAATAACTGGTGTTTATTGGCTCCAAGGGTTTTTCGCATTCCAATTTCACGAAGTCGTTGCGAGCTTTTGGCGATATTCATATTAATGAAATTGACGCTGGCAATGAACAATATGAGGAACGCGATACCTAAAATGAGGTAAGGGTAGGTCCTGTTGGGAACAGCCATCCCATTTTCAACTTTTACAAAATTGAGGTCTTTAACAGATAATAGTTTTTGTTCAATAAACTGCCCGTTTTCATTGGGCTTGGCCCCATCTCTTTTTGCCTTTTCTATTTCAGTTTTGTAATGAAGATTGGAAAAATCGCGCGTAGATTTCTCGAACTGAGCTGGGGAAATACCTTTAGCAAGCTGCATATAAACTTCGTGATTAGAATTATCCCAGCTTCCTATATTTCTTTCATAAGCGTGGTAAGGCTGACTTTTAAAATTTAGCGCGATATCAAATCCAAGGTTACTTTCTTTCGGAATATTCTTTAAAATAGAAGTAACGGTAAAGGGAACCTCTTGTTCATCGATAAATATATTAACCGATTTTCCCAGTGCTTCTTCGTTTCCAAAAAGGTTTTTCGCTGCTTCTTGTGTAAGGGCAACTTCAGATTTTCCGGCAACTGGTTTTTGATCACCATTTAAAACCGGGAAAGTAAACATTGAAAAGAATTCCGGATCTACAAAAGCAGACCGTAAACGAACCTGATTTTCATCAATACTTGCTAAAACGCTACCACCATTGAAACGGGTTATTTTCTCTACTCCCGGAACTTCATCTTTAAGCGCAGCAGCAAAGGGGAGTGGCTGGGCAATTCCCGGCTCCGGTCCTTTAGGCGTATAGGACGTGCGGTAGACCTGGTAGAGCTCATCTGCATTCTCATGGAACATATTATAAGAGAGTCCGAAAAGCGCATACATAGAGAGAAGTATGGCTGCGCCGAATGCCACCGAAAGTCCGAATACGTTCAGAAAAGTAAAAGTCTTTTCCTTCCAGAGACTGCGCCACGCTATTTTTAGATAATTCTTGATCATGATTTTCTGATTGATGATATTTTATTCGGTTCGTAAACTTTTAACAGGATTTGAAATAGCGGCTTTAATGGCTTGAAAACTAACGGTGAGTAAGGCGATTCCAATAGCCAGGAATCCGGCAAGAAGGAAGTAGGTCCAGTCTATATTGATACGGTTGGCAAAACCTTCCAGCCATTTCTGCATAAACCACCAGGCTACTGGTGACGCAATCAGGATGGCGATAAGAACCAGTTTTAAAAAGTCTTTGGATAAGAGGGAAACGATCGTAGTAACATTTGCCCCCAATACCTTTCTTACTCCAATTTCCTTTTTTCTTGTCTGAGCGGTATAGGTGGAAAGTCCGAATAAACCAAGGCAAGAAATGAAAATGGCAATTCCGGCAAAAACTTCGAATAAGCTTTCCGATTGTTCATCGGCTTTATACCTGGCATCGAATTGTTCATCGATAAACGAGTAACTAAAAGGTTCTTCTCCCGGATATTTTTCAAATACTGATGCCAGTGCCGCGATTGCCTTTTTTTCCTGTCCGGCTTTGGTGCGAACAACCAGTTGATTTTTGATATTCCAGAAGGAAAACATAATAAGTGGTGACACTTTTTCCTTCAGGTGTTTAAAATTGAAATCTTCAGCGATCCCTATAATTTTTCCTTTTTTAGCATGAAATCTGATTTCCTTGCCCACATATGGTTTCTGAAGTCCCATCTGCTCTACTGCAGTTTCATTCAGGATAAATGAAGAAGTATCGGCCGGAGTACCACGAAAATTATGGCCTTCCAGCAATTCGATCTTCATGGTTGGAATAAATTCTTTTTCCACATAAACTTGCGTAATGATTAAAGAACTGTTTGGAGATTTTCCCTCCCAGTCCAAGTCTCCTGTAGAACCGTCAATACTGCTGAAATCAGAAAAACTGGTTACTGCAACATTTTCAATAGCTTCGTTATTTTTTAAATTATTCTGAATCGCGTCCAGATGATTCCGTGCATCTGAATTCAGCGGAACCATGACGACATTTTCCTTGGAATATCCCAGATCACGATTTTTCATATAATCCATTTGTTGGGACATGAATAGAGTAGCAATCAGCAAAATGATAGCCATTGAAAACTGGAAAACTACGAGGCCTTTCCGAAGCGTTCCGGTTTTAAAACCTGATTTTACACGGCCACGCAGACTTTCTATAGGCTTAAAAGACGACAATAAAATAGCGGGATAAATGCTGGAAGCTATTAGTGTGGCAAAAAAACTAATCGCGATCACTTTCCACACACCGCCATCAGTTATTGAGAAAATAAGCTGATTCCCAGCGATAAAATTATAGACCGGCATCAGTAAATAGATCAAACCGATGGCCAATACAATAGAAAACAGGAATAATAGGCTGGTTTCAAGTATAAACTGAAAAAATAATTGCTGTTTATTGGCACCGATAATTTTTCTAACGCTAACTTCCTTGGCTCTTTTGATGGCCTGTGCTGTTGAAATATTGATGTAATTAATACTGGCTATCGCGAGAAGCATGATCACGACCAGCATGATGATTTTTACCTGAGTCGCTGAACTGTCATTACCATCTGCACTAATAAGGTGAATCTTTTCTAGTGGTTGAAGCTGAAAGGAAATATTGAAATCTCCTTCATCTGCAATCGCCGCGGCAAGAGAAGCAGACATTTTTGATGCAGCGCTTTGCGGATTGGCATTTTCGGAAAGTTTAGCGAACGAAGAAAAGCTGTAATTTCCCACATCGGTATCAATGGTTTTCCATCTTCCATTTCCGCCACTGGCTTTGAACATAGCTCCATAGTAAGACATCGGGATCACAGCATCAAATTGAATGCTAGAGTTTTTAGGAATTTCCTTTAGAATTCCTTTGATATTGAAAGTTTCCCCATTAGAGATGAGTTGTTTTCCAACAGCATTTTCCAGATCATTTTTAAATATCTTTTCAGCGGTTTCTTTGGTAAGAATAACCGAATAGGGATCATTCATTGCACCTTCCTTCGATCCATATAAAAATGCGAAGCTGAAAACATCAAAGAAATTCTCGTCGGCCATGGCCACCGTCTTTTTATAAAACTTCTTTTTACTGTCCTTGTCGCTAATCGTAATTCCATCAGCGAAATTAATTCGTACCAGTTCTTCAATTTCCGGAATGTCTTCAGCATACACCTTTACGGGACCTGGAGCCGTAGACCAGACATTATCTTCAGCTTCGGTTTTAAAACGAGAATTTACTCGATAGATATTTTCAGATTGATCATGAAATTGGTCAAAACTCCACTCATTCTGCACCCACATAAGGAGCATGACGCTGGTTGCGAGTCCCACCGCCAGGCCGAGCATATTCAGGAAACTGTAAAATTTTCTGTTCCATAGATTTCTGAAAGCCGATTTGAGATAAAGTTTAAACATAGTTCCGATTTTTTGATTGATGAATGATCCCGTTATACTAGTACATTTTCGGTTACTTTCTGCCCGTCCAGCATCCTGATGATTCGATGGCTGAATTTTGCGTCGTGTTCGCTATGCGTCACCATGATGATGGTGGTTCCCGCTTCGTTGAGTTCAGTTAAAAGATCCATAACTTCGTTTCCATTGCTACTGTCCAAATTTCCGGTAGGCTCATCGGCAAGTATCAACTTTGGATTATTAACAACTGCCCGGGCTACTGCCACACGCTGCTGTTGTCCTCCAGATAATTGCTGCGGGAAATGCTTTCTACGGTGCATGATCTGCATCTTTTCCAGAACCTGGTGAACACGTTCTTTTCGTTCCGCAGTTTTCACTCCGGTATAGATAAGTGGAAGTTCCACGTTCTCGAAAACACTTAGTTCGTCTATGAGGTTAAAGCTCTGGAAAACGAAGCCAATATTATGCTTTCTTAGTTGAGCTCTTTTCCGTTCATTATATCCGGCAACTTCTATCCCGTTGAACAAATAGCTGCCGCCGTCAGGATCGTCCAATAATCCAAGAATATTAAGTAAAGTTGATTTTCCGCAACCGGAAGGTCCCATAATGGCGGCAAATTCTCCCTCTTTCACTTCGAATGAAAGCTTGTTAAGAGCGATGGTTTGTACCTCTTCGGTTTTGTAATATTTTTCGAGGTTGGTAATTTTTATCATTTTATACTGATTTATCGGTGTTATTTTAAAGATGTTTTCAATTTCAAATTTGTGGCATTATTCCAGCACTAATTCTTCAATATCTCCAAAGTTAGAATAGCTGGAGGTTATAACTCTGTCGCCCGGTGCAATTCCTTCCAGAACTTCATAATATTCCGTATTCTGGCTGCCTAATTTTATAGGTGTTTTATACGCGCTTTCTCCATCTTTGGAAACTTTAAAGATCCAGTTTCCTCCTGTTTGCTGAAAGAATCCTCCTTTGGAAACCAGCACGGCTTCCTTTTCCTGGCTTAGCGCCAGCTTGATCTGTAGACTTTGTCCGCGACGAATATTATCTGGAACGCCATCAATAAAATGCATATCTACCTGAAATCTTCCATTAGAAACCTGAGTATAAACTTTCTTTATTTCCAACGAATAAGAGTCTCCGTTGAAATCAAAAGAACCACGCTGCCCGTTAAAAATTCGGGAAATATAATGTTCGTCAATCTCAGCGCGAACCTTATAACCACTAATCACATCGATCTGTCCCAAGCGTTCCCCTTTTTGCTTAGATTGGCCAATTTCAGCATCCAGGGCGGTAAGTTGTCCGTCAACCGGAGCTTTGACCACTAGGTCACCAACTTTTCTACGCATTAATTCCAAAGCTTTTCTTGTTCTTTCATAAGATTCTCGAGCTTGTTTAGATTCCTGTTTACTGGAAAGGGAATCCTGTGCCAACACTTCCTGCGCCAGCTGAAATTTCTCTTTTTGATAATTGAAATTATTTTCAGATTCTATATAATCCTGCCGACCAATGGCTCCTTTTTCCAGCAGTTTTTTATTCAGCTTATATTTACGTTTGGCTTCGATTAAATTATTTTCTACATCGGTAAGATTGTTCCGCTTATTGATGGTATTCTGTCTGGCAGCATTTTGTGAAATCTGCATCTGTGTAAGCAGATTATAAACCTGAGTTTCTTGATTTACGAGGCTCAGCTCCAAATCGGTATTCGACAATCGAATTATTGGTTCCCCTTTTTTCATCATCGCACCATCTTCCACAAAACGTTCTTCCACGCGTCCACCTTCCATAGCATCGAGATAAATGGTCTTAATTGGCAGCACCACTCCGTTCACCGGGATGTTTTCTTGGAAGTTACCGTTTTGAACACTACCAATGGTAATTCGTTCTTTTTCAACATTAAGTTTTGAATTCCCGGTAGAGGAGAATATGACGAATAAAATTAAAATAGCTATAATTGCAGCACCTGCAATCATGATTATTTTTTTAGGAGTAAATCTTTTCTTTTCTAATGCTATGTCCATAAATATTCAATTTCCTTTAGTTTATATTCAAATTGGTGCCATAAATATAAAATACTGTATATCAGTTATTTATAATTTTATTCTGAAAAAAATGTGTTCGGTTTTAAGACACTTCCTGTTCGGTTTTAAAACATTTTTAACCTTTTTTGTTTTTCAGGCTTGCAAAATTCCGAAAGCCTTGAATAAATTGTAATATTGTGCTATGCAGCTAAAAGATGCCAAAATTCTTGTGATCGATGATGATCCAGATGTGCTTATAGCAATGAGGCTTTTATTAAAATCTCATGTGGCAGAGATTACGGTAGAAAAAAAACCATCCAATCTTCCTTCCATTATTACCAATAAAAAATTTGATGTTGTCATATTGGATATGAATTTCAATGGACTCGTGAACACCGGAAACGAAGGAATTTTCTGGTTGAATCGTATTAAAGAACTTTCTCCTCATACTGATGTCATCCTAATTACTGCTTATGGTGATATTGATTTGGCTATTCGCTCATTGAAAGAAGGCGCTTCTGATTTTATTATTAAACCTTGGCAGAATGAGAAGGTGATCGCATCGATCTCAGAAATGGTTAAAAAAAGAAGGAAACCGGGTAAGAACCTGAAGTCGAAGGGTGAGACTAAGATTATCGGCGAGAGCGAAGAAATCAATCGAGTATTTTCCAAAATAGAAAAAGTTGCACCAACTGATGCTAATATTCTGATTCTTGGCGAAAATGGAACAGGTAAGGATCTTGTAGCCCGTGCAATTCATGAAAATTCTAATAGGAAAAACAAACCATTCGTGAAAGTTGATGTGGGGGCATTGACATCGTCTTTATTTGAAAGCGAGCTATTTGGTTATAAGAAAGGGGCCTTTACTGATGCCCGTGAAGATCGTAAAGGACGTTTTGAATCCGCAAATGGTGGGACTTTATTTCTTGACGAAATTGGCAATATAAGCTTGAGACAGCAGGCTAGATTGCTCACAGTGCTTCAGAACAGAACCATCACTCCTTTAGGCTCTAATGAAGTGGTTCCTGTAGATATTCGTTTGATTTGTGCTACTAACCTGAAGATTTCAGAACTATCTGATGAATCCAAGTTCCGGAAAGACCTAATCTATCGTATTAATACGGTTGATATCGTGGTTCCACCGCTGCGCACGCGTGGAACTGACATTACCCTGCTCACACGGTTTTTTCTCGATTTTTATTCTAAAAAATATGCTAAAGGTCCGTTTAAAACAGAAAAAAGTTTTCTCGAAAAACTTAAAAATCATTCTTTTCCTGGGAACGTAAGAGAGCTTCAGTATATCGTGGAAAGAGCGGTAATCATGGCTGAAAATTCAGTTCTACAAGACAAGGATCTGTCATTTTCAGCAATAGAATTGGCTCCCGAGAAACAGGATTTGGATGATATGAGGCTGGAAACAGTCGAAAAGAATACTATTTTAAAAGTAATTGATAAGAACAAAGGGAATATCTCAAAATCTGCTAAAGAACTAGGTATTACTCGTGCGGCATTATATAGAAGGCTGGATAAGTATGATCTTTAAAAGCTACCATATCGCTATTGGCTTACGTGCAGGTGTACTGGGTGCAGTTTCGCTGGTAATGTCTTGGGCTTTTATTAAAGCTGAATGGATTTTATTTTTCATCTCCCTTTCTATTTTCTTTATCACCATTTATAATTTTTTCAGCTTTTTCAGTAAGCGGTTTGAAGTGATCGATGATTTTTTTGAATCGGTTAAGTACCGGGATTTTTCCCGCAATTATCTTGCAGAAAACAAAACGAAGGATATTCATCGTCTTTATACAGGTTTTAATACGGTTAACCAGACGGTGCGCGAAATGAATTCAGAAAAAGAAGTGCAGTATCTATACCTTCAGAAGATTCTGGAAATGATAGATGTTGGAATACTGGCTTACGATATTGGTAGCGGGAATACTTTATGGGTGAATGAGGCTTTTCAGAATATGATGGATTTTCCACAATTCAAGAATATCAAATTTGTGAAATCGCGGACCCCTGATATTTATCAAAAACTCTTTAAAAATCAATATCTGCAGCCGACAGCGGTAGATCTGAAAATAAGGAATGAAAATCTAAAAGTTCTCACCTCACAAAGCGTCTTCAAGGTTGATAATAATTCCTGCAAACTTATAGTGACCCATAATATTGATGATACGGTCAATAAAACTGAATCGGAAGCTTGGAAAAAGCTATTGAGTGTGATGACACATGAAATTATGAACTCTATAGCCCCCATTTCGTCCCTAGCGAATACCTTGAAATCTTCTGTTAGAAAAAATATTGACGATTCTTTATCAGAACTGGACCTAGAAGATCTAGATGCTGGGTTAAGCAGTATTGAAAAGCGTAGCGAAGGTCTTATGAAATTTGCCAAAACGTATAGAAGTCTAAATAAAGTGACTAGTTTGAATAAAGAAATTATAGTACTCAAGGAGCTTTTCAACGATATAGAACAATTGATGAAAACAAAAACCTTAAATAGAAATATGCTACGATTTGAAGTAGAAGATCTAAAACTTGAAGTTGAAGCCGATTCTTATCTTTTGGAACAGATCCTCATCAATCTTATACTGAATGCTGTTGAAGCCTGTGAAGCAATAGTCAAGCCAGAAATTCTTGTAAAGGCTGTGAAAAAACCGAATGGTAAAATCATGATCGCCGTAATTGATAATGGATCAGGAATTCCGCAGGAAATTCAAGATCAGATTTTTGTTCCATTCTTCACCACGAAGAAAAAAGGAAGTGGTATAGGTTTGAGTCTATCGAGGCAGATCATGACCTTGCATGGTGGTAAAATTCAAATAGATAATATTCAGGAAAAAGGAGCTCAAGTTTCTTTAGTATTCTAAGAAGAATGCTTAACATTTCTAAAGATAATTTTATAATTAGTGTCTCTAGGTTGCATTGTTAGATACAGGATGTTTTTTATGAAGTAGAATTAAAAAAGATACAACTCTTAAAACGAGCGGTCCAACCATTTGCAGTAATCAGAAAAGTAAATATTAAATGGATTATTTTCATATTCTGAAATTGATCAGTAGATCTTCAATTTTTTCCTCTTCTCCAACTTTATTATTATAGAATTATTAAGCAAGTGTTAAATAATAAAAAAGAGAATTCTCGAATTTCTAATTTCAAGTAATTAAAATATAAATCAATATTCCATTAATGATCAAGGATGAAGTAAAGAGCGTCAATGCCCAAATAGGATAGGACTTTGATGTCTTCAGTTTGTGACTTAGAATATTCATTTGATTATTGTGATGAGTAATATGACCTTCTAACTTCCGTAGATGCTGTTGAAGTATCTGCTCTACAGTCCTACTATCGATTCCAATTTTTTGCTGTTGAATTTTTTCTAATCTCTCAATAGTCTTTTCGAACTGTTCTATTTCTGAAACCAGCAACTCACTAAGTTGTTCTAATTTTGCCATACTATTTAGTTTACAATCCCATTCCAGCATCCATGCCCTTTGAGATAATTTTTTTGATAACATGTTTTGCCATTGCTTTGAGCATTCCAGGAGAAAGCCCTACCGTATTTCCCGCAAGTTTGAGCACGGTATTCTCTTGAATGAAGCTGGACATGCTTTTACCAGAAGACAGACTCTTTCCAATATTTCCTCCAGTCATAGAACGATGTATTTCACTGCCTTTTAGATTGTACTTATCAAATTCAAACCGAAATCCTTGCAGTTTATTTGCTTTGTTAATGGAGGGTATCACTTTAACCCCATTGGTTTCCATTGCTTTTATATAATCCTGAAAAGTATGGGGTTTGAATTGCTTCATCGTCAAGTCATGTCGCCTTTTGATTTCCGATCTGATTGATGAGAGGTTATTTTCTTTTTCCCATTGCACCTGTTTTACGGTAGTAAGCTGCATCTTTTCTGCAACTTTCTCAGCCGCTTGCTGACTTCGCTTTCCTATAAAACTATCGTTGTAAGCTTTTCCGTTAAAGTCAATTCGATTTACATAAAGGTGTATATGTTTATGAGCTTTATCCTGATGCACAAAGGCAATAGCTTGTCGATCTTTCAGCTGCATTTCTTTCATGAATTCCTGACATATTTTTGAAAGCTCTTTTTTCTGAAGATCTTTTCCATCTTCAATTGTTGGGCTAAGCACAAATGAGAGGGTATTCTTATTACAATTATAATTAAGCTCCTGAGTAAGTCTAAATTCCATAGTGACCTCATTGGGAGAATCTCCAACTAGATTTTGCGAAAAGACCACTTCGGCATCCTTTTCTTGGTTCCATCCATATTTCATGGATGCTCGTGTATGAGATATCGATTTACCCTTACCTATCATTTCTTTACATTTTTGAGATGATTTTTAATTTCATTTGCAAGTTGATAGACTTCCTTTGTCAGTTTTGGATCTTTCTTCCGAAACATATTTCCAATAGATTTAAAATTGTTATGAAACTTTACCAAGGTTTTATAGATCTCGATGAGATCTTCTGAAAGCCGTTCTTTAATTTCTTTTTCAAAGACAGCTCTTCTACAAAATTCACTTATAGTAAGTCCGCTATTTTTTGCTTTTATTTTAAGTAGCTTTTTTTCATAAATCGAACATCTAAATTTTATACAATCACTTTTTCCCTTAAACCTCTTTTTTTCATTGCGACCATCGGGAGAAATCAAGATTGTGCCCACAGGCACACATCTTGAATTACTTTCCAAATTTGTTGTTGAAATACTAAGTTCTTTTTCGTTCTGCTCAGTAATTTCAGCGTCATCTATTATTTTTTCACGGAATTTTATTCCAGCACTAACCGACTTCATTTGTTGGGAAGTACTATTTTTTTCCTTTAAAAAAGTTTTATATTTTGCACGATTTTTCATCTTTAAGTTTATCGTTGAGATCTATATATGCGCTATAGGAATCACAACAATCTGTGATATTATTATATAGGCTCAAAAGTGAAGTTGTAGCTTTTTTACCTGCAGGGTCGTTATCGAGGAAAAGTAAAACCCGATCATAATCAGGAATTAAAATTTCAATCCTTTTTATAAAAGCAAGGGAATTTAAAATGATACAGTTTGAATTTTCAACTAAATTTTTATCCATAGTTGCCAAGGAGAGAAAATCAAACATTCCTTCTGTTATAATTAACTGCTTACAATTCTTATTAATAAAAGAATAGGTTTTGGGACTACTAGAATTTTTAAAGTATTTGTTTCTCAGTTCCCAACCTCCCAGATGATTTATAAGGCCAATAGCAAAGAATTTTTTTCCCTTAAAACGATACCAAACTTGTCTACAATAATTTCTGGCAATCTCAAATGGTATATTCCGAGATTCCAAATATTTTATTAATGCCCTAAGACTAAGAAATTGAACATCTATTATACTAATACCCAAGTTCTTTTCCGGATTTTTTTTAACTGGCTGGCTAAAAGAGAATGAGATAATATTGTCGTTTAGAATTTCTAAGGCTTCTTTTACGGAACAAGACTTTATCTTCATAATAAGATCTATAGTATTACCTCCTTTTCCCAATCCGAAGTCGAACCATAAGTTTTTAATTAAAGAAACACTAAAAGAGGCTTGCGTTTCTGACCGCAGGGGACTCAGAAACCAAGCTTCTTTTTCCGATGTTCTGGTGGGGAAGTGTCCTAATTTTGCGAGTATTTTCACGATGCAAATATTACGGGCACTTCTACACGATAAGTTATTTGAGTTCATTTTTTTGATTTTTAATTACCTATTTACCCAAAGCCTATAATCACTGGGTTTTATTATTTATTTGTTATATTCTCTATCTACCTTATTTACCCTGATGGTAGATACAGGTAGATAGCTTTTGATATCTATTTACCCCTTGAAACTCCCTTTGTTTATAACATATTTCGGGCTTTTGGGTAATTAGGGTAAATAGATTTTATAAAATTTCTGAGGGAGAGGTCATGAACTTTTGTTTGATCAGGTAACCATAAATCCCATTTTGAGATGATTTTACCCTTTCATAGTTCAAGGCTTTTAGTGCTCTTCCCATGTTGTACATGTTCAATCGTGAATTGATACAATTGAGTTGCAGCACGATATCTGATGCCGTTTTAAAATCAACTGGATCTGAACTTCTGATATAAAACTTAGTTAGGAGTTCTTCTTCCATACTGGCCTCTCGATAAGTTTTGTTTCTTTCCTCATTGGCAGCAATATCCTCTATGGTTAATTCCGGGGAAAATAGTTCATCCACATAAGCTAGATAATAAGCTTGCGCCCATACTTTGTCTATATCTATTTTATGAGAATAAGCAAAATCAATTTTTCCCTTAAGTTCAAAGCATAACCAACGCACAGATCCGGTTTCGTCATTCAGAAATGTTGCTCTGTTTGTTGAACCGATGAAACTGCAAGTCCTATGAAGATTCGAGTTTTTGCGATCATAGGGTAGTCTCTCATTGATCATCGTTTTAGAGAAATAAGCTTTAAGGGCATTTATTTCTCTTCTAGCCAGCACAGATAATTCATCTAAATTGATAATGAAGTTTCTTGTAAGTTGTATTCTGGCATCCTTATCAGTTGCTATATCTTCAGTAAAATATCGAGATAGAGCAGGAGGGCATAGGAACCGGCACCAAGTAGACTTCCCTGAATTTTGTTCGGAATGTACAAGCACTAAACATTGCTTATTGAAATAATTTTTTTCCAATGCACCCTTAACTGTTCTTACCAACCATTTCTTTAAATGATAAAGAAATTGCTCGGGATCTTTGGTTGGAAGGTAGGATGCTAAGTTTCTTATATGGTCTTCACCAACCCATTTTGGCAACTCATGAAAGTATTCTAGAATTGGATTAAATTTAGAAACAAGATTAGACCTTAAATAAATATCTAATTTCCCGGGATTGATTTCTATATTTGACTTAGCTAATTCTATAAGCAGAGAATTCACTTCAAAATCTTCCCAAGATTGAAGACCTTTAAAGGAGATCTGAAACTCGTGGGATATTTCATTAAACCGGATATCATATTTTTCAGAAACATACTCATCTACAAAATCATATATAGTTTTTTTCTTCTGATCATCAACTTGATAGAGTTTTATCTCAACCTTTTTCATAATTTAGATCTTTAGAACCTTTTATTACGGAAAGTATACGCTACAGCTTGGTCTTTTATCTGATCCTTAGAAGAATGACTGTTATTTAACAACCAACTATCAAGTTTTTCACGAGAGAAAAATATCAATTTTCCTTTTGGTTTAGAGAATGGAATTTCCCCACGAGCGGTAAGTTTGTACATGTAACTTCGGGATATACCTGTATAATCACAAGCTTGATCAAAGGTTAAGACGGCTTTGTTCGTACAAACAATTTTCTCTATTCGATCTAATTGCTCTAAAATTTTTAGTTCGTTCATTTTAAATAGATTACAGTTAATATTTAACTAAAAGTGCTTTTAGAAATCTAATTCTGGAACCAAAACTAAAAAGGGAAATTATTGGAAGTGAGTACTTTGCATACCGGGTATGTAAAGTTTACGAAATGGTATTCGATTGAATTAATTAAAAAAAAGAAATTAATTTTCCTTTTGGATCTATAGGGAATTGATGGCCAAAAAACTCTTTGTTTAGTGGAGAAGATAGAAATATAGAATAATGGTATTTAATCGAGTTTAAAGGATGACCGTACTATATAAATGTTCAATAAATCTGCAGTGACAATCCGAACGTTTTCCATCTCCCATTAAAACTATTGCATCTTCTGATAAGAACCAGGCATGTTGAGTAATATTACCAATTTCCTCTATGGTCTAAGATCGAACCATAATATTCACGAATAGCAGATAATACTGCATAAAGACAAGAAAGTTCTTTTACTCTTTCTTCTAATTTTTTGGAAATGGGTATCTTAGAATGGATTTAAATCATTTATTTAACGGTAATGTTTGGGAGTCTCCTTCATTTTGCCATTTGTAGATCTTCCTAAAACAACCACATTCTTAATCCCTTTTTATTCATTAATGGCAATTAAAAGTTGTTCTAGTGATTCTCTTCTTATAAAGATGTCTGTATTTTTATTCTTATCGTGAACTTCTATATATCCGTCTCTTAAATCTTTTGGTTTTGTATCGGGTCGCCCCATAATACTTTAATTTGTCATAAAATTTAATCTTGCATTAATAAATCCAATTAAGGAAGGATTTTTATATTGTTATTCTTTGCCTTTTACGAATCTCCAATTTTTTATTTTTACAGGCGTTTTATGTAAAACATCTTCAAATTCTTTATTATTTGTAAAAGCACTTTGATCTAAGAGCTTATATTCACAACTAAGTTTAAAATTGGTATCATCAAAAATCCAAGGTTCTACAATTACTTCATTTGGATCATTATTCCAAATGAAGTAAGTTTTATTTTCAATACTCTTATTAATTTCCAGTTTTCTTTTTTTAGTAGGAATAGCATGTTGACATAGAATTAGAGAACATCGATCTGCGAAAATCATAATTTGATAAATATTTATTATATCTTCAGATTTCAAATTATATGGTTTCATGTAGTTTTTTTTAACGGTGCCTAGTTTATTAAGAAAATTTGAAAGTGATTTATTTTTCGAGGCATCATCAGAATAAATATATTGGAGATGATGTATTATTAATATAGCTACCCAAGTAGATTTTTTTTCAGCTTCAAATAATAATCGTTTAGATCTCTTGATTATCTCCATAGGTTTGCGCTCTTCGTTTAGAAAATCCTGAGGGGTACCTATTTCTGTTAAATAGTTTTTTTCTTCAAAATGAAGTTGTCTATCGTCATGCTCAATAATTGCTGTTAAGGTAGCCACCCAATTGAGATGTTGGAATTTCTTTGCAAGGTGAAATGCAATATTTCCAGCGAGAAGTCCATGAGCAGAATGAGAAAATATTTCCCAACCCTTATTTGTTGAATTAACAATCATTTATTTTCTATTTAATCGAATTGCTGTGGGAACGACTCCATATTTATCTTTAAAAATCTTAGAAAAATGACTTCTACTACTTAAACCAACATCATATACGATTTCACTGATGGTTTTATCTGTTTTCAAAAGTAGCTGCATTGCAGTACCCAATCTTTTCTGGATTATATATTCGTTTACTGAACAGTTAAATAATAATTGAAATCCTTCCTGCAATTTTATTTCACTTATATTTTGCTCTTGTGCGATGGAACTAATTGTACCCAACACCGCTAATTTTTTTTCAATGGTTATAACTACATTATTGATTTTATGGAGATCCTGAGGTCTTATAATACTTTTAAAATCTTCATTTTTATTATCGTCTCTATATAACATTAGCATATAAGTTAATAATTCTAGAGCTTTGGCTCCTTGAAAACTCATCTTCTCTAAGCCGTGACTATTGAAATTTTTAAGTTCAGTTACCAAATGAGCCATTTTTAGGCTATATTGAGTATGATGATATAATTTTCGTTTAGCTTCTGAATCAGCGAATATTTGATAATAAATATCATCCATTTCACTCAAAGGAAAAGTAAGTTGATTTATAAATTTTTGCCTATCTACATCCAACATTATTAGGGAAACTTTATTTTTCTCGGGAAAGAATATTTTATTTGAATTAGCTTGATTTGCTCCTAAAATTACAGACTGATTTGCATTTATTTCATGAGACTCTATCTCTTCTGAAAATTGATGGAATAAGTTTCCTTCTAATAAATAAAAAAATTTAAATGGATGAATAGTGGGTGAACAGAAATTTAAGCATTGTCCAATTTTAAACTGAACTTCAAACTGAAAAAGTCCTACTCCACTCGGAAAATTGACTCCGGAAATTAACCCTTTTCCTATGCTTTCCGGAACTTCCATGGAATATTCACCATACTGATTTTTATATTCAGTTTTAAAGGATTTAGCAAGGGTTTTTAATAAGACTTCTGCACTTGTTCCCTTAATATCGATTGAGTTCATGATCAATTATTTAATTAAACACTAAAATATTAACAATTTGAATTGTTATACCAGCTTTCAAGTTAAACATTTCCTAAGAGAAAGGATATCGTTAATGTCTTATTGAAAATCGCACTCTATTCCAATCCTATTAATGCAATTTTAAATTTTAATTAAAAGAACTTAAGAATTCTTAAACATAATATTTTTGAGTGTTTAATTAATTTTCTGTCGGTTAAGTTTCGATGGCGTGAATTTTTAAAGTTTAAGGAATCAAGTTAATTATTTCGATTAAATACGTAAAATTATGCAAAGAAATATCAAACAAGAATATGAGGATTGGATTGTAGGTAAAGATCATCCATGTGTTATGGCTCAAACTGTTTTTAGTCAAGATACTGTGAAAACTATTGAATATTATAACTTTAATAGTGAGACAACTACGAAATCTCTTCTGGAAGATTTGGAGTCTTATATAAATGACTATGATTTTGAATCAAATCAATTTCAATCGTTGGTTGCAGTTTTCCCAGATCTTACTGTAGAAAGCGAAAAAGAATTTGAATTATTACTTTGGGAACAGCTATACAATATTGAAAAAATTGATAATCAGCCTTGGGATTCATCCGTTAGTAGAGATCCTAATGATGATAATTTTAGTTTCAGCATAGCTGGACATGCCTTCTATATAGTTGGAATGCATCCAAATAGCTCACGTTTAGCAAGACAAAGTCCTTATCCCTCCATTGCTTTTAATCTTCATAATCAATTCGAAAAATTAAGAGAAATGGGGGCTTACGAAAAAGTAAGAGATAAAATTAGAGAACGTGATATGGAGCTTCAAGGTTCAGTCAATCCAATGTTGGAAGATTTTGGAGAAAGTAGCGAAGCGAAACAATATAGCGGAAGAGCTGTGGGAGGTGATTGGGTTTGTCCGTTTCATCAATGAAATACTAGAAAATGACAAATTTTTTTAAGGATAACAGTAAATCAATTTCAGGTGGAATTATTGCAACACTTTTTACTGGATTGGGAGTTTTTTTGCTTGGCCAGTTATCAGGTTATGAAGCCAAACAATTAATCGAATCTTCTCATGGAGGATTAAATATGCTCTGCAATACTCTCATCTTGGCATCTGCTACTATCTTAACATTGCTTCTTACTTTACTAGGAATAAGCACAGGATCAGAATCTAATCTCAAAAATGAACATTACTATCAGGTTCTGGATATAGCTAAATTAGATACCATATTGTTAGTTGGTGCCCTTATTATGTTTCAACTATTTAATATTCCAATTACAGCAGCAGAGAATGTACCTTTAAGTTGGTATTCGATCATTTATTGGCTTAGCCTAATTCTCTCTTCCATATTAAGTGGGATGATGATAACTTTAGTTCTGATGTTATATACTACTGTAACAAATATGATACACATAGTAGGTTTAAAAAAGGAACATAGTCTAATATCAAAACCTACAAAGGCAAATAATGAAAGAGCTGAATAATTTTTTTCACCTACATAATTGGATATAATGATTAGTGAAAATAAACACATAAGCACTTTAGAGCACCTGAAAGAAAGATTCACTTTCACTCCCGAAGATTGTAAAAGACTTGATAATATAAAAAAGTATACTATTGATAGTATTTCCTTTACAACTTATGGAGGTTTCGATATGGTAACAAATGAATTTCATTCAGAAGAAAGATCGGTGTGTTTTAAAGTTAGAATTAGATATATAAATCATGAGGGGAAGATGCAATATATTTTAATACAGCCTTTTAAATAAATTTAAAAATTATATTATGGAAAATTGGTTCGGTTCTTCAGATACTAAAATTATTGCAATTTTTATCTCTTGTGCTTCAATTTACTTAACTACAATTATGCTTACTCGAATTTTTGGTAAACGAAGTTTTTCAAAAATGTCAAGTTTCGATTTTGCCATGACTGTAGCCGTGGGATCAATGATTGCCAGCACCATCTTAACTAAATCGGTAAGTTTACTTGATGGAATGATTGGACTTTTTTTTGTATATCTATTACAACTTACTGCTGCCTATTTAAGAAGATGGAAAATATTTCAAAAATTGATTGATAATACTCCACTGTTATTGATGGATGGAGACAAAATATTATATCAAAATTTGAAGAAAGCAAGAGTGACAGAGACTGATTTAAGGTCAAAACTTAGGGAAGCTAACGTGATTAAAATTGAGCAAGTGAAAGCTGTCACTTTTGAAACTACAGGCGATATTGTAGTATTGCATGATGCTGATAATGGTGAAATAGATAAATGGATAATGGAAGGTGTTGAAGATGAATAGATAATATTTTATGAGTTTAATTCTTTTTAGAATTTTTTCGTAAATATTTAATTTCTTGTATTTCTTCATCTATTATTTCATCTTGGGTTTTATTTTTATTGACCATTTTTTACCATAGAATGATTGCAAAAGCGATTATAAAAGCACCAATAATATTATAAATCCACAAAATCATAAGGTTGTTCAAGTTTTTTGATAACTTTTAAATTAAGTAAAAATCTTTCAAACTCCAAGAATCTTGATTTTCAATTTAAATAGAATAGTTAATATTTCTTAGCTTATAATTATAACAGTAGAACAATTGCCTAAACCGATTGGATTTTAAATATTTAAACTATGATAATAATGTATTCCTTTTGTGCGACGTTAATGATGACATTGTTTAGTTATAGTTTTAGTATTTTTTGTGAACATCAGTTTAAAGAGCCTGAATTACTAAACCAACTTATTAAATCCAGTAAGCTTCCATTTAAACCTAAAAAAAAGAGTTTTCTAGGTTGGTTGGTTCACTTTATCATAGGATTAGTGTTCGCAGAATTTACCATATTAGGTTGGGAATATTTTCATTCTATCTCATATTTTGTGTACGGTTTAATTTCAGGAATTATAGCAGGGGTAATGGGAATATTTGGATGGTATTTGATGTTTAAAGTTAATCCACAGCCTCCATCAATACATTTGAACAAATTTTATATTCAGTTAGTTATAGCTCATATTGTTTTCACTTTAACTACAATGATCTTTATTAATTTCAATAATTTTTTTGGTTAATAAAATGTGGATTAATAGTCAATCATATATAATTCCAACTTTAAATTTATAATCTTTCATTTTGCTTTTCATATAGATTGGAATATTAAATATAACTTATTTACTTGTTTGAATGATCTAATAAGATTTTAGATCCTATACCTTATTTTAAAATATCAACAATCGCCGATTAAATTATCTTTTTTTACGAGCTAAAAGTATTTTACTCAATAGTTTAATTTTTTTAATTGGTGAATTTTGTTGAGTAATATTACAAATTTCCTCGAAGGTCTCTAAAATAGAATTAGAATGTTAAGGAAAAGCTGATACTCCATAGAGATAAGAAAGTTCTTTTACTCTTTATTTCAATTTTTTAGAAATCCGTATTTTAGAATGCATTAAATTTTTTATGAGAAGAAGTATAAGCATGTTCATCCAGTAATTGTTCGATTCCCTTAAACAGGACTATCATTACATTGCTTTTAATCTTCGAAGGCAATTATAGTAGCTATATTAATTCAAGTTTAATTTTAAACCTGTGAATTTTGATAGTTACGTCAAACTTTTATGTTATATCAATGCTCTTTAAAAGTAAGAAAAGATTTTCTTACGATAGCGATGAATTATATCAGTTCCCAAGTTAGAATCAAAATACTAACCTAATAATTTAAGTAATTTAGCAGATGTTTCAATCTATTTATTAGTTTTTTATCGGTATAGATTTATTGAAAGTATATACGGTATAGCTACAAAGATAGGAGGCTATAAATTTAGATAAAAATACACATATTGCTATTGGAATAAAAAGTATATAACCACCATCAACAATACTACAGGCTAAAAAGAGTGCAGTAAAAGGTGCATGAATAGCTGCACTAAGCATAGTTGCTGCTCCTAATAGAGCGAAATTAAGAGGTATAAGTTCCATTCCTAAAAATTTATTTGCGAAAAAGGCTACAAATAAACCTATAAATGCACCTGTAACAATACTAGGCGCAAATACTCCTCCATCACCTCCAGCTCCAAGAGTTAAACTAGCAGCTAAAGGCTTTAATATTATACATGCCAAAATAATAAAGAGAATATTGGTTACTTCTTCGCTATGGAGACTATTCTCTAAAAAATAGGGAAGAGAATGATAACTGTCACCATAAAGTTGAGGGAGTAATAAAATTAAACCACCAATAGTTAATGCTCCAATATTTACACGAAGAAAATTGTTATTTATAGCGCCTAATTTATCTTTAAAGAATAAAACCGTTTTGGTAAAATAGACTCCGGTTATAGCAGCTAGAACACTTACAATAAAAAAATATGGTATTGCCTGCCATTTCCACAATAGTACCTCCCCCTCAAAAAGATATTCCTGTCCAGAAATATTAATAAACACACCGGTAATTAATATTGCAATAAAAGTCATTATAAAGGTAGAGAGATTCTTTTTTCTGGCGATAACTTCAATAGCAAATAGCCCTCCGGCTAGTGGACTATTAAAAAGTACTGCAATTCCAGATGCAACTGCCGCACAAACCAATGCCTGTTGATGTTTTTTAGCTAATCCCGTAAAATGATGAGTATTGCTACCTATGGCGGCAGTAGAAACCACGGTAGAAACTTCAATTCCAGTGGAACCCCCGAAGATAACAGTAAGGAAACCATTTATGTAATGAGATGTTATCTTGAATAAGGGTAATGAATTTTTTCTATAATTTAGTGCGGAGTATATTTCTTTAATTCCTTTATTCTTTTTCCCATGAAAGATAAATTTCCGTAAAAAATAAATTAATGTAATTCCGGTAGTGGGAAGAACTAGAAATAGATATCTATTTGCTTCTGCAAAATTAAAAATAGTAAGTTGTACTAATTCAGTTACATATTTTAGTGAAAAAGCTAATATTATGGATAGGATAGTCACTAAAAATGTATTTAACAACAGTAATAGATTACTTCTGCTCTGAATTGACAATTTCATATCTTATTTTTAAGAACGCAAAGCTAGAATATAAAATTATAAAATTGTTGCAAAACTGAATTTATAAAAAGAGTTATAACCCAGACATACTTACTATTGCAACTCTTTTATATTAATAACTAATCCACAGCATCAGATTCATTCTTATGTGTAAATGCTGGTTATTTAAATTATCTATAAACAAAATAATGATGTTAATTCAGATTAAATTTTTACGCATTTAATCTTCTTGGCAATACAGAATACCACAGCTCGGTCAATTATCTGATCTTTTGATGTAGAAATATTGTTTAAGAACCAACTATCAAGTTTTTCTTGAGAGAAAAACATCAATTTTACTTTTGGTTTAGAGAATGGAATTTTTTCATCTGCGGTAAATTTATAAATAACTTCGATATATACCGCTATAATCACAAGCCTGATCGAAGGTTAAGACTGCTTTTTCTTACAAACGATATTTTCTACCGGATCCAATTTTCTAAAATATCCAGTTCGTTCATTTTGAATAGATTAGAATTAATAATCAATTAAATGTGTTTTTATAAATGTAATTCTGGAATCAAAACTAAAAAGGCAAATTAACGGAAGCCAGTACTATGATTTTCTTTCAGATTCTATACAAAAGGAATTATCAAATAGTTCTTTATTATTTGAGAAGATAGGAATGTCTAATAAACTGTATTTGATACAGGTTTTCGGAAGAAAGTTTTATAAGAATGATTTATTTCTGAATAAGCCATATTTAAAATAAAAGCCTCCTAAAGAGGAGGCTTAATTATTTACTTTTTCGATTCTGCAACAGAAACTTTTCTGAACTCTTTTAGAAGTTTATCTAACTCTAAAGAAGATTTTCTAGCCCTTGTTCCAGCACTCTTGTTTCCATTTTCCAATTGTGTATTAGCATCTGTTTTGAAGTTTTCAAAAGTAGATTCAATGTTTTCAATAAGATTTTTCATGATAAATATTTTAAAATTTAGAATTGCTAAAATAGAGAATTTAGTCTGAATACCTGATTTTAGTGATATTCTATGTAATCATCTAACTGTGATGTTCTTAAAAAATATAAAAGTGTTTTTCGTGAAATTATTTAATAAAGATTTTAAAATCTAGTCCAATTTTTTAAAAATTGAGGTCAAGGTTTCGTGCATTTTGGATATTGGAGATCGCGTAGGAGCATTTTTCAGCGTATTATAATTATATTTTTTACCATCCGGCCTAAGAACTAATCCAGAGGTGATAAATAAATTTTTCAGCGTCATTGAATTATTAGGAAATGTTTTTACTAAATGATCAAAGAATTCTCTACAAGTAGGACCATCCATATTCAAATGAATTTTTGAATTATGGCTATTCCATTCTTGAAGTAAAGCATTTTTAAAATCAGTAATTGAAGTTTTTTCCTGATCAATCAGATCAAATCTTACCATTTCATTGTATAACTGGCTTATTTGAAAATCTGGAATGGATAAGTTGAAATTATTGATTCCATTATCAGACTTGATTTTAACTTTTTCTGAAAAAGCAGATTTAAATTTTTCTCCCCACGAAATGAGACAAAAAAATACACCTAAAGAAAATACAAGAAGGGCTAATAAGTGAAGAGATATATCTGAGCTCTTATAAGATTGATGAAAAGAAAACATAAGATGCATGAAGCTTAGTCCAAGAATATGAAAAAGGAGTCGTGGTTTCTCGAGATAATGAATGTTACCGCAATTTGAATTAATGAAGTAAAAAAAGATAGCTGGCGCATAATGAATGACCAAGCGGCTATATATAAGAATAAACGCCAGAGTTGATAAGTATGTGAATATATCAAAATTCATAATCCATCTCAATCTCTGGAATTAAATAGGCAGCTTCTTTCTTTTTCTTATCTACAATCTTAGCATATACCTGAGTGGTTCTTATTTCTTTATGGCCCAGTACTTTTGAAACGGTATAGATATCAGCTCCATTTTCCAGTAAGAGAACAGCATGGGTATGTCTAGCACTATGAAAAGTTATATGTTTGGTAATACCGGCACGCATGCACCACCTAAGGATTTCAGCATTAAAATGCGCTCCATATTTTAAACCTTGGAAAACTCGATCATTTTCCTTTCTTCGTTTGCCCAGCAAGTTCCTGGCTTGATCTGAAATGTACTGATATTCCTGTCCGGCTGTTTTTTTCTGTTTAAAAATAAGTTGGGAGCCTTCTTCATGATCTCGAACTTCAGCCCAGTTAAGCTTATTTATATCACTCCATCTTAAACCCGTTAAGCAGCTAAATAGAAAAGCATTTTTTAAAATTTGATGTTTGCATTTAGCTTTAGCCAACCCCTGTAATTCTTCATGAGTTAAGTACTCTCTTGAAGTTTCACCCTGAGCATATCCTTTGACCGTGGTAGCAAAATTTCTTCGCGTATAGCCATCGTCAAATGCTTGACGTAAAGCTGCTTTAAATTTATTGTAGTAAGTATATTTTGAATTTTGAGATAGGGGCGTATTGGATTTTGTTCTGGACTTATGATTTAAAAATTTTTTGAATCCTAAAACAAAATCTTCATCTACATCTTCAAATGTAATTTTTCTCTTACCTATATAATCTTCAAGATGATTTTGAGCAGCATCCCAGTTATCGTAATTACCTTTGCTTTCATATCGCTCTTCTTTAAGTTTATCATAATAGGTTATAAACAATAATTTATCTTTCGATCGATCTTTAATTCCATACTTCCCTTGTGCGTATTCAGCTCGTCTAATTGATAGAATCTGTTCAGCTCTTAAAAGAGTTTCTTCATTTTCTCTTTTCTCAGAAGAATTTTTAGGTTCAATGTATAAGTATTCCTTTAAGTATTCAAATTCTCTGTTATGGATTTGTTTTCCATTTTTATCTATAACCTTTCCTTTGTAGTATTCTATATAGAGGCTATACTTAGCTGTTGCTAATTTCTTCTTTTTCAGTTTAATTTTCATCTTAATACCTTTTTATAAAGATAAGAAAAAAAAATTAATAGGTGTACCAAAGTACACCTTAGGTGTAAATTTTTATAAAGAGGTGTACTAAAGGTGTAAAATAAGGTGTACCAATATTATAATTAAGGAAATTATAAAAATAAAAATAAGGCCTTTAAAGCCTTTTATAATTGAGTTTTTATGCTAAATGATATCATTTGATATCATTTAAAATGTACTGTTTATTTTCCAATACAGAAGTTCGCAAAAATATTCCCTAAAAGGTCATCGTTAGTGATCTCACCCGTGATCTCTCCAAAGTGGTATAATGCCTGACGAATGTCGATTGCCATTAAATCTCCAGATAAACCATGATTTAGACCTTCCTGTACTTTATTAATTTCTTCTAAAGCACTTAATAAAGCATTATAATGTCTGCTATTGGTAACAATAGTGTTGTTATTTCTGAGTTCTCCCGTATTTACAAATTGCAATAGTTTATCTTTTAAATCTTCAACTCCCTCTCCAGATTTAGCAGATAATAATTGAAGTGTAGCTCCTTCAATATCATCTAAAGAACTTTTAAGCGCATCAATATCCAGCTCAGAAAGTCTGTCTATCTTATTGACAACGATAATTAATGGTTTTAATGGAAATTGATTTTTGATCTTTTCCAATTCAACATGTATTTCATGCAACCTGCTTCTTTCTGCCTTTAATTTGCTGCTGTCTACTAAGAACACTACTACTTGCGACTGGCTTATCTTTTCAAAAGTCTTTTTTATTCCAAGACCTTCAATTACATCTTTGGTCTCCCTTATCCCCGCAGTATCTATAAATCTAAACCCAACACCGCCAATACTCATTTCATCTTCTATAGTATCTCTAGTAGTTCCTGCAATGTCTGAAACGATCGCTCTTTCTTCATTTAAAAGCGCATTGAGCAATGTGGATTTTCCAACATTAGGTTCTCCAACAATAGCTACCGGAATTCCGTTTTTAAGTACATTTCCAACTGCAAATGAGTCAATTAATTTTTTTAATACCTGCTGGATTCTAGATACTAAACTTTTAAATTCATCTCTGTTAGCAAACTCTACATCTTCTTCAGCAAAGTCTAATTCTAATTCTATTAGCGAAGCAAAATTGAGTAATTCCTGACGTAATTTTTGAATTTCGTTGCTAAACCCTCCACGCATCTGTTGCATAGCCATTTGGTGAGATGCAGCATTTTCCGAAGAAATAAGATCGGCAACAGCTTCTGCCTGGCTTAGGTCCATTTTTCCATTTAGAAAGGCTCTTAATGTGAACTCTCCAGCTTCTGCAGATCTACATCCTTTTCGAATCAATAATTGAATAATCTCTTGTTGAATATATGGACTTCCATGGCATGAGATCTCCATAGTATTTTCTCCAGTGTATGATCTTGGTCCATGAAAAATAGAAACCAACACTTCATCTATCAAGCGTTCATTATCTGCAATGTTTCCTAAATGCAGTGTATGTGTGGGCTGCTCTGTAATTTCTTTGTTAGACTTCGCCCTAAAAATGGGAGCGACTATATTTATAGCTTCTGGACCAGAAACTCGAATTACTGAAATAGCACCGGCTCCGGGTGGAGTAGCCAATGCAACTATGGTATCATTTAATCTCATGCTGCAAAGATAAGAAAGATAAAAGACAGGATTCCACTGTAACTTATTAAAGAAAACAGGTACTTATAAATAAGTTAATCAATCATCCAAAATAATTTCATCATGTTAAGAGAAGACAGACAATTATTAATACTAACACATCTTAGTCAGTTACTTAATCTTATTACAGGGTTTGGCGGACTCATAGTGCCACTAGTTATCTGGCTTACACAAAAAGACAAGGTTCTAGGTTTAGATCAACAAGGAAGGGATATCTTGAATTTTCAGATCTCACTTTTTATCTACTCGTTAATTTGTGTACCACTTATTTTCCTTTTCGGATTAGGTTTATTATTACTGATACTAGTTGGTTTGATCATGCTGGTATTTCCAATAATCAACGCCATAAAAGTGAGCAATGGTGAAATTCCCAATTATCCATTTACTATCAATATTTTAAAATAGTAATCCATTTCATATTTTTCACCTCATTTTCAACATATTTCTAAGAGTTCTTCGGAACTCTTTTTTTATGCATCTATTTTAAAATGTTTGAATTTTCGTCTTGATTTCTAAAGAGAAATAAAATTATATGTAGTTTGTTAATAAAATTATGTTAAATTGTAAAAGCTTATTAACTAAAGCTTTACGTTCCAAATTTCTTCAATTTTATAGTGTTCTAGAACCTACCAATTATTAAAGCCTTACAGGCAAAATATACTACGTATGATCTGGAAATCAATATTTCGAGGACTAAGTACTTTTCTTTTTTTGATGCTTTTTCAAATGATGGGAAATGCTCAGGTCACTTTTTCTGGAGATGCTACCATTGAAAGTTATCTTAGCACTAAAAAGGATCTGCCATTTTGGTTTTACTCTAATAAGAGAGGAAGAGTAAATGCCGCTACTACTGTTTCGGCATGGTCTCATGTAACCGCTAATTATGAATTTTCCTCTAATTCAAATATAGAGTTTGGAGTAGGAGCAATGGCTCAGGATGCAGGAAGGCACGATAATTTTGATCTCGATGAACTTTATTTAAAGTATGATAATAAATGGTTGCGAGCAGTAGTTGGTATTAAACAGCATAAAGAATTGTATGATGGCTTAAGCGGAACTAATGGGAATATGTTATGGTCTATAAACGCAAAACCTTTGCCTGGAATTGAACTTAAAATTAGAGAACCTATCTATTTCTTATTTAATAATCATGTTGGCCTTTCCGGTAGTTGGGGTGAATTTTTAATGGGAGATGGCCCCGATAGATTTGTAAAGAATACTCGTGTTCATAAAAAGTCTCTTTTCCTTAACTATAGGTCTAACACTAACTTTAAGCTAAAATTAGGTATAGAGCATTTTGCTCAATGGGCTGGTGAATCTCCAGAAGATCATATTGGAGAACAGCCACGAACATTTAAAGATTACCTGAGAATAGTAACGGGGCAAGGTGGAGAAAGCAATTCATATATAGGTGAACAAACCAATGCCTTGGGAAATCATCTAGGTTCTTATGAGCTTAGAATTAGTAAGGTGATCAATAATATTTATTACGAATTTATGTATAGCCACATATTTGAAGATGGTTCTGGTATGCTCTATTATAATAGACCCGATGGTAGGTATGGGTTGTACATAGATCTAACAGATTTTACTTTTAATGATAAACCCTGGATTCAAAAGTTCATGTATGAATTTTATTATACTAAAGATCAAAGTCATAAAAGAAGTCCTTTAATTCATAAATGGGATAATTACTTTAATAATGGGATGTATCAATCTGGATGGACCTATAAAGGGGATGTTATCGGAATGCCCTTTTTTACCATCAATCAATACGGTAATGATAAAAAGCCTTCAATAGGAAATAATAGGATCATAGTTCACCACTTTGGAATTTTGGGTACTATCATTCAAAAATTTCCGTATAAATTATTGATAAGTTATAGGAACAATAATGGGCATGTTCGAAACTTAAATGATACTGAAGGAGAAGAGTTTCGAGAGGATGATCCCAGAGGTAGATTTACAATGCAACATGAGCTAGTTTCTGCACTCATCGATCTTAGCTTATTAGATTCATTTATTAAGTTGAATGTGCAAATAGGAGCAGATCTTTCTTCTGAAGATTCTAACCTCGGCGCAGGATTAAGATTGAGTAAACAATTTTAAGTAAGAATAAAAAAAACCGCTAGTTAAGGATAACTAACGGTTTCAAACAATATAATTGGAAAGTATTCTAATTGTTAAGCATTACGGGCATTACAAGCATGGTAATTTTTTCACCTTCATCAAGGCCATCAACAGGAGTTAAAATTCCTGCGCGGTTTGGAAGACTCATTTCTAACTGAACTTCATTTGCATTTAGGTTGTTCAACATTTCTGTTAAGAAACGGGAGTTAAACCCAATTTGCATATCATCTCCAGCGTAAGAACACGTTAAACGTTCTTCTGCTTTGTTACTGTAATCTATATCTTCTGCAGAAATATTTAGCTCTGCACCTGCAATTTTAAGTCTTACTTGGTGCGTAGTTTTATTCGAGAAAATAGAAACCCTTCTTACAGAACTTAAAAACTGACTTCTGTCTATAATAAGTTTATTTGGATTCTCTTTTGGAATTACTGCTTCGTAGTTCGGATATTTACCATCTATCAATCTACAGATCAATTGCGTATCTTCAAAAGTAAATTTCGCATTAGAATCGTTGTACTCTATAAGTACATCGGTTTCGCTTCCTGCTAAAATTCCTTTTAATAAGTTCAAAGGTTTTTTAGGCATAATGAATTCTGCAGCTTGCGATGCAGAAACATCTTCTCTAGAATATTTTACCAATTTGTGAGCATCTGTTGCCACAAAAGTGATTCCTTCCGTAGAGAACTGAAAGAAAACACCGCTCATTACCGGTCTTAGATCATCATTACCAGAAGCAAAGATGGTCTTTGAAATAGCTGTTGCCAAAACATCACCCTGTACTACTGTACTACTTGGTTCATTAAGCTCTACAGCATTAGGGAATTCTTCACCATCTGCATACGCTAACGCATATTTACCATGATTAGAACTTAACTCTATGGTATGATTATCTTCTACTACAAAAGTTAAAGGCTGCTCTGGAAATGTTTTAAGAGTTTCCAAAAGCAATTTTGCAGGTACTGCAATAGCTCCTTCAGAATCTGATTCTACTTTTAACTTGGCAGACATTGTAGTCTCAAGGTCGGAAGCAGAAACAGTTAATTCATCCTGTTTTAATTCGAATAAAAAATTATCTAAAATAGGTAGCGTGTTATTATTATTAATAACTCCTCCTAAAATTTGAAGCTGTTTAAGCAAATATGTACTGGATACAATAAATTTCATGGACGTATCGATTATTTTTAATCACTACAAATATATCCTATTACTTGAAAAACTAAAGTACATATGGAGATATTTTATTAACATTCAAATCAATAATAAATCATTTAAAGTGCTTTAAATCAGAACTTTTTAATTTTGGTATATATAGATTTTGTTAATATTTAATAGATTCTTTGCAGTTGGCAGATTTGAAGATCCTATTTTTTATATTTCTTCTTTCTATAGTAACCAAACATAAAGGCACCTATACTTAATAATAGTATTGGTAGCACCACATTTAGCAACTGCCATAAAGATCTTTCTTCTGCTATTCTCTCTAAATTTAGAAATGCAATGCTCACCTCTTTAGATCTAATATCTATTAAGCCTGAATCATCTAAAAGATAATTTACAGCATTTAATAAGAATTCTTTATTGCCATAAGAATTTCCGGTATATCTATCAAAACCTAGTTCTAAAGGCTGTCCTTTTTGTAATTGATTTTTAATAACATCTCCATCAGAAATTACGATCATTGATGTATTTACACTTTTATCCAATCCATTTTTAAGATCAAAAGGTTTTACTCTATGCTTATATACAGATTTAAATTCCCCTTCTAGGAGGACGGCTAAAGGTTGCTCTCCGGCATTATAGGTTGATATATCTGGCTTGGTACTAATAATGTTCAAATTTATTTCTCTTGGTACGCCTTCAATTTTAGATCTGGGAGAACTGGTAAGCAAGATCGTTTTCTTTATTCCGTTTTTAAGAGTATCTATATTATTTGCCCAATCAAATTTTACCGCTTCAATGTTATTGATTATTGGGTGGGTGTTTAGAGAACTGGTAAGAGGACTATAGAACCATGGATATGGAGTAAATTGCGTTTCACTTCCGTTTCCTTGAGCTAAGATAATAGGCGCAGAATAGAGGTCGTTTATTAATACCGGATTAATTCTTACCCCATATGAGAAGAAAAGATCGCCAAGATTAAGCGCTCTAGGAAATGCTAGGGTAGCTCCAAGCTCATTAAAAAGGCTATCTGTTTCTATAGCAACATTTTCTGTTAGCCATAAAGCCTTACCTCCCTGCATTAAGTATTGATCTAGAACCAGTTTTTCATCTTCTGTATATGCTATCGTTGGTTTAGCCTCTAGAACAAGGTCAAACTCATTAAGCTCCTGTAGTGTTCTTTGAGGATGTTTAGATACAGAATCTAAGGTAAAAGGCGCTACATAATAGTATTGGCGCACGGTTTTAATAAAGTCTGCTATATAAGCATCTCCCAATTCTCCGTTACCACGCATAACGGCAATTTTCTTCTCCTTATTATGAACTAATCTACTAAGCGCATCAGCAAAATTATATTCTAATTGTTGTACAGAATTATTTACACGATCTTCATTGGTTGCACCTAGTGTATTTTTTAAGAGCGAAATTTTTACAGTTCTGTCATTAAAATTTGCAGTGGCCCATGGAAAGATGAGAGTTTCACTAGCTTTCCCATTTTCTTGAACATTTACTCTTGCCGGACTCATTCCTAATTTGTAGAATTCTTCTGCAATAGCATTGGCATCTTCACCTTCTTCTAAAGGGTCTATAAAATTGAATCTTATATTAGAATTGTATGCTGAAAATTCTTCCAGCATTTGTCTGGTTTCGTTCTCAAGCCTTCTAAATTCTGAGGGAAAATTTCCTTTTAAGAAAACATCTATGATTACGGGAGATTTTACATCTGCAATAATGTCTTTCGCAGCAGGAGATAGGGTGTATCTGTTATCCTCAGTAAGATCAAATCTTTGATGGTATCGTGATGCAAGAAAGTTAATTAGCACAAGACCTAGAAAAAGAAAAGCGATATATTTTATACTAGAATTATTTTTCAAAACTTAGTGGTTCTTAAGTTTAGCAGAGATCTTAATATAGGTAAGAGAAATAAAGAAGGTAATTAAACTGAAAAAGTAAATTAGATCTCTAGTATCAATTACTCCGCGACTCATACTTTTATAGTGATAATTAATACCTAGATATTCCAATCCATAGGTACTATCCTTAAATATTTGATAATTAGCCAACCCTTCAAAAAAGAAGAAAGTAAAAAAGCATAAGAACACTGCAATAATAAAAGCGGTGATCTGATTATTGGTTAATGCAGAAGAAAACAACCCTATAGTTATATAACTGGCAGCCAATAATAATAGACCTATGTAAGACCCAATGGTAGCACCAACATCCAAATTACCAATTGGATCTCCTAATTTATAGATTGTAAAAACATAAATAAAGGTTGGAATTAAGGCTAGAAGGGTGAGTGTAAAAGTTCCTAAAAATTTACCCAGAACAAGATCCCATTTTCCTATAGGCCTTGTAAGTAGAAGTTCCATAGTTCCCATTTTCCTTTCTTCAGCAAAGCTTTTCATAGTTATTGCCGGTATCAGAAAAATAAATATCCAAGGTGCCAGGTCAAAGAATGGACTTAGATCTGCAAATCCATAATCCAGTATGTTATAATTACCACCAAAAACAAATAAGAATAAACCATTAATTACTAGAAATATACCAATAACAAGGTATCCCGTAGACGAGGAAAAGAAGGATTGTATCTCTTTTTTAAAGATTGCTGTCAATTTCTATGCTTTAAATTATTCTAAACTCACCAATTTATCTACACTCCAGGCTTCAGGTTTCTGATTAAAGTGAATTTTGGTATTTGCCCAAATATCTTTGAAGAGCTCAGAATTTCTGTAATTTTCTAGAGCATCTTCATCGCTCCAATAACTATACGTAAAAAACTGATTGGTATTGTTTTTATCCCGATAAAGTTCTAGGAACAAGCATCCCTCAAAAGCTCTGATCTTAGCTTTCTGAATTTCAAAATCTGCTAAGAACGTTTCAATTTTAGCAGGATCAAATCCTAGTTTTACAATTCTTACAAACATTTTTAATCAAATTTTATGGTAATGGTATCGCGCAATTCCAATCCAAATAGGGTAGAGGCACTTCCTATAGTACTTGGATTGCTTTTGTAAATAGCAAGTTCTATATAACCTGCAGAGTTAAAAATAGCCAACTTCTTACCGTCTTCTTCTCGTTTTTCTTTGTCTAATTTAAAATTAATGGCATCGCTGTATGTTTCATGGATCTCTTGAAATTTTGCTGTTCTGGCAGTAATCCCAAAACTTCTGCCTTTACCTGTATTCTCAAATAATTTTCGAGAGATATTAGTTACTACATTTCCATAATTATCTATATATAATACATGCCCAATGATCTGATTTTTATCTGAATTTAAGTAGGGTTCTACTTCTTTTAGATACTTTAAATTTTCAATAGTCTTCCCAATTACTTCTAGGGTTCCACCACGAGCAATATGGCACGCAACCCTTACAAAAACATCAAGCACCGGAAAATTAGATTCTACCGTATTATGAATATTGATCTCTACGATCTTTTGTGGTTTTATTTCTGAAGCTATTAATGATAAAATACCATTATTAGCACAAATGAAGTAATGGTCATCTAGAAGAACTGCTAAATGCTTATTCTCTGGAGTTAGTTCTGAATCTATACCAATAATATGAATGCTTCCTTTTGGAAAACATTTATAGGCATTCTTTATAATGTATGAAGCTTCAGTAATATGAAATGGAGAAATAGAATGTGAAATGTCAACAATTCTAACATCGCTCATCTCAGAATATATAGTGCCTTTAACGGCTCCGGCAAAGTGATCTTTCTCTCCAAAATCAGTCGTTAAAGTAATGATAGCCATAGGCAATTGTTAATATTTTTTAAGAGGCTTAAAAGGTTATTTTGTGTAAGTTTGTATAGCAGGCTAAGATAAATTTTATATAACTAGAACCTGATAATTTTTAAACAAAAATCTATATTTTGTTTATTGCAAAATTAGAGTTTAATAGGGGTAAAGCAAATTTAAAATTCTAAATTAGAGCTAAAAATTAACCGATAATCTACGAGCTTTTGAACGAACTCATTATAGAACTTTCCGAAATTAGTCCAAGAGAATTTTTTGGACAACAAAATGAACACATAGAACTTCTAAAGAAATATTTTCCCAAACTCAAGATCGTTGCAAGAGGTAATAAGATCATGGTGTATGGTGATGAAGAATTATTGGAAGAATTTGATAAACGTTTCAACATGCTAATGGACCATTTTATAAAGTTCAATAAGCTAGATGAAAATGTGATAGAACGTGTATTAACAAGTACAGGTAAAGAAGAATATCCTTCTTCTAATAATAGTGCCGAAGTCCTAGTGCATGGGGTTGGAGGTAAACTTATAAAAGCTCAGACTGCCAATCAACGTAAGTTGGTAGACCTTATGGGTAAGAATGATATGGTTTTTGCTATTGGGCCTGCAGGAACAGGGAAAACCTACACTGGGGTAGCACTTGCTGTAAAAGCACTTAAAGAAAAGCAGGTTAAGAGAATAATTCTAACCAGACCGGCTGTAGAAGCAGGTGAGAATCTTGGTTTTCTTCCTGGAGATCTTAAAGAGAAATTAGATCCTTATATGCAGCCTCTATATGATGCTCTTAGAGATATGATTACTCATGAGAAATTAGAAATGTTCATTGAAAAAGGAGTAATACAAATTGCGCCTTTAGCATTTATGAGAGGGAGAACTTTAGATAATGCATTTGTTATTTTAGATGAAGCTCAAAATACCACGCATGCTCAAATGAAGATGTTCTTAACCAGAATGGGTAAAAGTGCTAAATTTATGATTACTGGTGATCCCGGGCAAATAGATCTTCCAAGAAGAACGGTATCGGGATTAAAAGAAGCATTATTAGTTCTAAAGGATGTAAAAGGAATAGGAATGGTTTATTTAGATGATAAAGATGTTATTCGTCATAAATTAGTGAAGAGTATCATTTCTGCGTATAAAGAAATTGAACACGCCGAGTAATTAAGTTTTTCTAATTTGTATAAACAAAAACATTTGATCTTAGGCTTTCAAAGCTAGAGTTAAGTATAAAGAAGTTATGAAGAATACCATTATAGATACAAATTTCAATTTTCCCGGACAAAGATCTGTATATAAAGGAAAGGTTCGTGAGGTTTATGGGCTAGAAAACGATCTGTTAGTAATGGTGGCTACAGATAGGCTTTCTGCTTTTGATGTTGTTATGCCCAAAGGGATTCCATATAAAGGTCAGATACTAAATCAGATCGCTACCAGAATGATGGAAGATACTAAAGATATAGTTCCTAACTGGTTGGAGGCAACTCCAGATCCTAATGTTGCTGTTGGTAAACGTTGCGAGCCATTTAAAGTTGAAATGGTTATTAGAGGATATCTTTCCGGCCATGCCGCGAGAGAATATAAAGCAGGAAAAAGAGTACTCTGTGGAGTTACAATGCCTGAAGGATTGAAAGAAAATGATAAATTTCCTTCGCCAATCATCACTCCGGCTACCAAGGCAGAAATGGGAGATCATGATGAGGATATTTCTAGAGAAGATATTCTTGCTAGAGAAATTGTTTCAAAAGAAGATTATGAAATTTTAGAAGAGTACACCCGTAAACTTTTTCAAAGAGGTTCAGAAATAGCAGCATCTCGAGACCTTATATTGGTAGATACAAAATATGAATTTGGTAAAACCAAAGACGGGCAGATCGTGCTAATAGACGAAATTCATACCCCAGATTCTTCTCGTTATTTTTATGCGGAAGGCTATCAGGAAAGACAGGACAAGGATGAAGATCAAAAGCAATTATCTAAAGAATTTGTTCGCCAGTGGTTAATAAGTCACGATTTTCAAGGTTTGGAAGGTCAAAAAGCGCCGGTAATGACAGATGAATATGTTACTTCCGTTTCTGAAAGATATATAGAGCTGTACGAAAAAATTACCGGGACTAATTTTAAGAAAGCAGATGTTTCTAATATTGAAGAGCGTATAGAAAAGAATGTACTTGCATTCTTAGAGTCACGATCTTAAAAAAATAGTTGGTAAATATAACTTCGAGGGAAGTCAGGAACCATTTGTCTTCAAAACAAAATTTTAGTTTTATTTATAATACTTAATATAATCTATATACAATTGGGCTGGAAAGATAGAATCATCTATTTCTCCGGCCCAATTTCCTCCTAGTGCTAGGTTAATGATCAGATAGAAAGGTTTTCTAAATACATTCTTTTTAAATGTTTGATTGGCTTGGGAAATATCAAATCGAAAATATTCTGTTTCATCTATATAGTAGGTAATCTCTTTTCTATCCCATTCAATAGCATAAACGTGAAAGGTGTCTTTAATATCTTCAACTAAAAGCACATCAGAACTAGATATTAGCTTTTCACTTTCTAATGGAAAATGTACCGCTCCATGTATTTCATTTGGAGATTTTCCAACATGTTCCATAATATCTATTTCACCACAGTAGGGATAGCCTTTTGAAAGATGATTAGCTCCCAACATCCAAATGGCGGGCCAGGTTCCACTCCCGTTAGGAAGTTTTGCGCGTACCTCAATTCTGCCGTATTTAAAATGTTGTTTATTAAGTGTATTGATTCTAGCTGAAGTATAACTGTTCTTCTCATTTCCTTTTAGGGCAGTGATAATAAGCTTGTCATCCTCAAGCCTTATATTTTCTGGGTTAGAAGTGTAAAGTTGTTCTTCATAGTTTTTACCGAACCCGGTTTCTATATTCCAAATAGCCGCGTTGAGGGTAGGAGCATCAAATTCTTCACTCCAGATAAGTTCATAATCTTGAGAAAAAGCCATAGTTGAGGTGAGAAAAAATAAAATATAAATTTTTAACATTGAAGTCATTTCTAGTATCGAGATGAAAGTAAAATAAATTTTAATAGGGTATTATGCCTTAACAACAATTTCAGATAATTGGGAATATAGTGAAAGTTATTAATTTGAAGTTTTGAGGATCAAAAAGCTTTCTATATTTTTAGAAGATGAAAGACATCCAAATAAAATCTTTTGCCGAATATAAAAAGGCATATCAGGAAAGTGTAGAAAATCCCGAAGCTTTTTGGGATAATATTGCAGATAAATTCTATTGGCAGAAAAAGTGGGATAAAACCTTAGAATGGGATTTTTCTAAACCTGAAATAAAATGGTTTCAGGGTGGAAAACTTAATATAACAGAAAATTGTCTTGATAGACATTTAAAGGAATTTGGAAATAAGACTGCAATTATCTGGGAACCGAATGATCCGGATGAAGAATCTAGATATATCTCATATCGTCAATTATTTGTAAAGGTCTCTCACTTTGCAAATGTTCTTAAGAATAATGGAATTAAGAAAGGGGATAGGGTTTGTATCTATATGCCTATGATACCAGAACTAGCCATAGCTATGCTGGCGTGTGCTAGAATTGGAGCCGTTCATTCTATTGTTTTTGCTGGATTTTCTAGTACGGCCATTGCCAATAGAATTAATGATGCTAATTGTAAGATGCTTATTACTGCAAACGAAGTTTACAGAGGTAAGAAACCTGTAGATCTTAAAGGTATTTGCGATGAAGCCTTAAAAACCACTCCATCTATAGAAACTGTAATTGTTTATAGAAGAACAGTGGAGCCGGTTGTGATGAAGGAAGGGCGAGACAAATTTTGGTTTGAAGAGTTGGAGAAGGTAGAGAAAGATTGCCGTGCAGAGGTTATGGATGCAGAAGATATGTTGTTTATACTTTATACTTCAGGATCTACTGGAAAACCAAAAGGAATGGTGCATACAACAGGTGGATATATGGTTGGTACCGCGTACACATTTAGTAATGTTTTTCAATATGATTCTGAGAAAGCTTCTAATGATGTGTATTGGTGTACTGCAGATATAGGCTGGATTACAGGTCATTCTTATATCATTTACGGGCCATTGGCAGCAGGAGCAACTACCGTTATGTTCGAAGGAATTCCAAGTTATCCAGATTATGGAAGATTCTGGGAGATCATTGAGAAATTAAAGGTGACACATTTTTATACAGCACCAACGGCCATTAGGGCATTAGCTAAGCAGTCTCAAAAATTTGTAGAAAAGCACGATCTATCTACATTGAAAGTTTTAGGTTCTGTTGGAGAACCAATAAATGAAGAGGCATGGCACTGGTATAATGACATGATTGGAAAAGGAAACTGTCCTATAGTAGACACATGGTGGCAAACCGAAACAGGTGGCATTATGATATCTCCTTTAGCGGGAATTACTCCAACAAGACCGGCATTCGCAACCCTGCCATTACCAGGTATTCAACCTGCTTTAATGGATGAGAATGGAATGGAAATGGAGAATATACACGAGAAGGCGGAAGGTAGATTAGCAATAAAATTCCCTTGGCCCTCTATTGCTAGAACTATTTATGGAGATCATCAAAGATATAAAGAGGTATATTTTTCTGCTTACAAGGATAAATACTTCACTGGAGACGGAGCTTACAGAGATGCTACCGGAAATTATAGGATTACAGGACGAGTAGATGACGTGGTAATTGTATCCGGACATAATCTAGGTACTGCTCCAATAGAGAATGCTATAAATGAACATCCAAAAGTTGCTGAGAGTGCGGTGGTTGGATTCCCACATGATATTAAAGGAAATGCGCTTTATGCTTACGTAATTCTTTATGATGGTGTAGAAACCTCAGATGAATTGAAAAATGAGATAAGAGCAGAAGTTTCCAAAATAATTGGACCTATTGCCAAACCAGATAAAATTCAATTTGTAGAAGCGCTTCCAAAAACCAGAAGTGGAAAGATCATGAGACGTATTTTAAGAAAGATAGCTTCCAACGATACTTCAAATCTTGGAGATACTTCTACGTTGCTAAATCCTGAAATAATCGATACTATTATTAAACAGTCTATCGTATAATGGTCTAATTATTGTTAAAGTAGATTTAAAATAACTTAAATATGAAAAAAATAATATTTACATTATTATTCACCGGATTAGCATTTACTGGATACTCTCAAGGAAATAATCCTTTTGATGCTTCCAATTCAAATACAAATCAAGTTACTACAAAACCTATGGTTGTAACAGACTACGAAGGTTCTCCTTATCTGGAAGATCAGTTTACTCCTGGTCTTATTGTAGAAGAAGGAAATAAAAGTCAGACGGTGTACATAAGGTATAACGTAGTAGATGATCAAGTAGAACTAAAAGTAGCACCTGCTCAAAAAGATATTTATCTACTTCCAAGACAACAGAAGTTCTCATATAAATTAAAAGACTATTCATATACGCTAAGTGCTTATAATGTTGAAGATCTTGGATTGGTTAAGGGATACGTAATGACTTACTATGCTTCAGATAAAATAGTATTTATAGGAAAGCCATTAGCACAAGTAATTCCCGGGCAAGCTGCTAAAACGGGATATGATAAAGCTAAACCGGCAACTATAGACATTGCTACAAATTTTTATATTGGAAAACCTAACGAGCAATTAAAAGAAGTTAGGATTAAGGAAAAAGATTTTGAAAAGATTCTGGGAGACAAAAAAGGCATGAAAGAATATTTTGATGATAATAAGATCAAAACTACAGATGATGTTATCAAAATGCTGAAATTCTACGACTCCAAAAACTAGGAATATCGTAATTATATAAAAAGGGAAGTAAGTCTTAAGCTTACTTCCCTTTTTCATTAAATTCAATTTCAAGATCTACGGGATTATATTATAAGTAAATATTTTTTTAAATTATTTCTCACACCTCAATCTCGTATCCCGCTATCATTTCTAGCATCACCTTCTCAGTTCCAGATAAGGTTCCGTAATTCTTAGAACTATTTTCTTTAACCTTTTTAAAGAAAGGTGCTATTGTACCATTTTCGTAGTTTTCTACAATATTTGGATGTACATAATAACTTCTGCAAACAGCTCTCGTATTTCCTAAACCTGTTGCTGCTGCATCAAAAGCAGTAATTATGTTCTTTTTATTAATCTTTTCATCTTCGGTATATCCTTCTTCATATAATGTTTCAAAAAAGATCTTCGATGCTGCCCAAGTTCTAAAATCTTTAGCTGAAAATTGATCTCCACTAATTTCATGGATATAATCATTGATCATACCTCTATCTATAGTTTGCTTTTGTCCATCTTCATCTAGAAATTTGAATAGTTCCCAACCCGGAATATCCTCACATTGATTAACAAGCTTAACTAGCTTCTTATTCTTTACAGTAATAGAATGTTCATTTCCCTTTTTTCCAACAAACTCAAATTTTAAATTATTCTTACTTGTTTTTACATGTCGGGTTCTAAGAGTAGAAAGTCCGTAGGTTTTATTGTTTTTAGCATAATAAGCATTTCCAATTCTAATATGAGTTTCTTCCATTAGTCTTATAACTAAAGCTAAAACTTTACGCTGACTCATATTGGGAAGGTCAAGATCTGTTTCAACCGTTTTTCTTAGTTTAGGTAGTACTTTTCCAAACTCGGTCATCTTATAGAATTTGGTCTGATTTCTAAGATTAGACCAGGTAGGATGATATAAGTATTGTTTTCTGTTCTTTTCGTCTCTACCAATAACCTGCAAATGCCCATTCTCTAAATGTGCAATTCTAACTTTCTCCCAAGCAGGTGGTATAACTAAGCTTTTTATACGTTCAATATGCTCATTGTCTGAAATCTTCTCTCCATTTCGTAAATAGGAAAACCCTCTACCACGTCTTTTTCTAATAATAGAAAGTTCTTGTTCAGATAAATATATGAGATTTGCTAAAGATGCAGCATCTTGAGGATTATCTTTTATAGTTTTAACAGCTTCAGCGTCGAGTGTCATTTTCTTTTTCTATAAAAATAATTAAGAAATGAATAGACGTATAATAAAGAAGTGTGAAAATTAAAAACGGTCTAAAAATATAACATATATTTTTAGACCGTTTAAAACTAATTCTGAAAATTGTTTAATTTCTTAGACCCTAGACAAAATTTAAAATGATAAGATTATTCAAAATAAGAGAACGTATCTCCGTCTTTAATATTTAGTAAACTTTCATAGATGAGTCTAATAACATTTTCAACATCATCTCTGTGAACCATCTCAACAGTGGTATGCATGTATCTAAGAGGTAATGAGATAAGAGCAGATGCTACGCCGCCATTGCTGTAGGCAAAAGCATCAGTATCTGTACCTGTTGCTCTAGAAGCTGCACTTCTCTGAAATGGGATCTCTTTTTTCTCTGCAGTATCTATTAATAGTTCTCTAAGTTTATTTTGTACCGCAGGTGCGTAAGTAATAACGGGACCTTCTCCAATTTTAGCGTATCCATTAGTTTTCTTCTCTATCATTGGAGTAGTGGTATCATGAGTTACATCTGTAACAATTGCCACATTTGGTTTGATGGTTTGCGTAATCATTTCTGCTCCACGTAAACCTATCTCTTCCTGAACCGAATTTGTAATGTAAAGTCCAAAAGGTAATTTTTTCTTATTCTCTTTAAGCAACCTTGCTACCTGAGCGATCATAAATCCACCCATACGATTGTCAAGTCCGCGGCAAACAAATTTCTTGTCATTTAGAATGAAAAATTCATCTGGATAGGTAATTACACAACCAACATGAACTCCCAAAGCAATTACTTCATCTTTAGAAGAACACCCAACATCTATGGTAATGTTATCTAATTGAGGTGCTTGTTCTTTTTCTTTACTTCTAGTATGAATAGCAGGCCATCCAAAAACACCTTTTACAATTCCATTCTTAGTATGAATATTTACACGTTTTGAAGGAGCTATTTGATGATCACTACCGCCGTTTCTAATAACATAGATCAATCCATCATCTGTTATATAATTTACATACCAAGAAATTTCGTCGGCATGCCCTTCAATAACGACTTTAAATTTAGCCTTCGGATTGATAACACCAACGGCTGTTCCATAAGTATCAGTTATAAATTCATCTACGTAAGGCTTTAAATAATCCATCCAGATCTTTTGTCCTTCCCATTCATAGCCCGTAGGAGATGCGTTATTCAAATATTTTTCTAAAAATTCTATCGATTTCTCATCGAGTAACTCGTCTTTCTTCATAGGATATTAATTTTCACGAATTTACTAAGAATAAAATGCATTGCAAATCCAATATTCGTAAATTTGGAATGGTTTTGGTTTAAAATATGTCTCACACTTAAATGTTATTGAAATTTGAGATACCTTATTCTATACATACTATTATTTTTTGCACTTGATCTATCTGCGCAAACTCCAGAAGTTGATACAGATACTATCGAGAAAGAATTCTTCGTGATTCTTGGAGATACTATTGTGCGAAACAAAATAGATCTGGATGAGGTGGTAATTTTAAGTAAGTTCAATTTCAAAACAGATCTGGAAAGAAGAAAGTATCTTATTTTGAGACGCAAGACTAGAAAAGTATACCCTTATGCTAAGTTAGCCTCAGAAAGATTGGTTTCATTAAACTCTAGACTGGGTGATATTAAATCCAAAAGAGATCAGAAGAAATACACCAAGATAGTCCAAAACTATATAGAGAAGCAATTTGCAGAAGATCTTAAAAAGCTTACCCATACAGAAGGTCAGATTTTAGTAAAACTCATACATAGGCAAACGGGGCATACTGCATTTGATCTTATAAAACATTTAAAGAGTGGGTGGCGAGCATTTTGGTATAACACCACCGCTAGTTTGTTTGAGATTTCTTTAAAAGAAGAATATCATCCGGAGAGTGATCAGGAAGACTATATGATAGAAGATATTCTTCAAAGATCATTTCGTGCTAAGATTTTAGAACCACAGCAAAGTGCATTGAAGTTTAAATATCTAGATCTTCGTAATAAATGGACATCTGCTTCCAATTAATTATACTATATAATATACCTTAATATAATATATCACATTTTTCAATCTTTATTTTTTTGTGCGTTACCCTTTCTTTGGTCGGGTCGGGCGCTGTGCTTGTAGTTATTAAAAGCCGAAAAGAGCTTTTACTAAGCTACCGCTTCGCTCCGTAACGCGGGTAGTTGAGATAGCTACAATTTCCAATTCGAACGAGAATTATAGGTTCTTGGCATTAGATCTGGAAACTGCGATAAAATAATCAGAAGTTTAACGTTCGAAGTTTCAAAGCGTTAAGGCTACGTTAAAGAAATATTAGAAAAAAGATAAAATAAAGCTTGGTTATAAGAAAGAAAGCGGTGTATATTTGCAGCCGCTTTAGGCGCCACTGGTTAAGTGATGTAAGAAGCTTTGTTCTTTGTATAGTGATGAGTACCCGGTTAAAAAGCCTTGTTATTTTTAAAGATTTAAAGAGGCTAAAAAAAACTTAAAATAAGTTTGCTGGTTAGAGAAAAAGAGTTGTACATTTGCATCCGCTTTGAGAATGACATGAAGGTGTTGTTTGAGGAGTGAGAAAGTTCTTTACTAGTGTGGGTTGCGACGGTTTTTACTTCCTAATAAGAGGTTAAAAAAAACTTCAAAAAACTTTAAAATAAAGTTTGGAAGTTAAAGAAAAAGCGTTGTATATTTGCAGCCGCTTACACAGCGGATACGATCACTACAAAATACTGAATTGAAATCCCGGGATAGGGTAGTAAAAAAAAGAAGGTTCAACTCCTTTAATTTCACAATGAGCTCTTCGTTAAGAGGAGATCAACTAAGTTCATTGATATATTGAATTGACAGCGCGTTTCAAATGTTGTTCGTAAGAACGGCAGAAGAAACCAAAAGAATACGAATCAAGACTAGAATAGAATTTTGAGCTGTTATTATCTTTTCGGAGATAGTAATAGAAGAAGACCTTGTAATTGTTATATTATTTAAAGATTAACGATGAAGAGTTTGATCCTGGCTCAGGATGAACGCTAGCGGCAGGCTTAACACATGCAAGTCGAGGGGTAACGGGGTGCTTGCACCGCCGACGACCGGCGCACGGGTGCGTAACGCGTATACAACCTACCTTATAGAGGGGAATAGCCCAGAGAAATTTGGATTAATGCCCCATAGTATTATCGATTAGCATTAATTGATGATTAAACATTTATGGCTATAAGATGGGTATGCGTTCTATTAGCTAGATGGTAAGGTAACGGCTTACCATGGCTACGATAGATAGGGGTCCTGAGAGGGAGATCCCCCACACTGGTACTGAGACACGGACCAGACTCCTACGGGAGGCAGCAGTGAGGAATATTGGACAATGGGCGAGAGCCTGATCCAGCCATGCCGCGTGCAGGAAGACGGCCCTATGGGTTGTAAACTGCTTTTATACAGGAAGAAACACTCCCTTGCGAGGGAGCTTGACGGTACTGTACGAATAAGGATCGGCTAACTCCGTGCCAGCAGCCGCGGTAATACGGAGGATCCAAGCGTTATCCGGAATCATTGGGTTTAAAGGGTCCGTAGGCGGGACAATCAGTCAGCGGTGAAAGTCTGTGGCTCAACCATAGAATTGCCATTGATACTGTTGTTCTTGAATACTTATGAAGTGGTTGGAATATGTAGTGTAGCGGTGAAATGCATAGATATTACATAGAACACCGATTGCGAAGGCAGATCACTAATAATTTATTGACGCTGATGGACGAAAGCGTGGGTAGCGAACAGGATTAGATACCCTGGTAGTCCACGCCGTAAACGATGGTTACTAGCTGTTCGGTCGCAAGACTGAGTGGCTAAGCGAAAGTGATAAGTAACCCACCTGGGGAGTACGTTCGCAAGAATGAAACTCAAAGGAATTGACGGGGGCCCGCACAAGCGGTGGAGCATGTGGTTTAATTCGATGATACGCGAGGAACCTTACCAGGGCTTAAATGTAGATTGACAGGGGTGGAAACACCTTTTCCTTCGGGCAATTTACAAGGTGCTGCATGGTTGTCGTCAGCTCGTGCCGTGAGGTGTCAGGTTAAGTCCTATAACGAGCGCAACCCCTGTTGTTAGTTGCCAGCGAGTCAAGTCGGGAACTCTAACAAGACTGCCAGTGCAAACTGTGAGGAAGGTGGGGATGACGTCAAATCATCACGGCCCTTACGTCCTGGGCCACACACGTGCTACAATGGTAGGGACAGAGAGCAGCCACTGCGCAAGCAGGAGCGAATCTATAAACCCTATCTCAGTTCGGATCGGAGTCTGCAACTCGACTCCGTGAAGCTGGAATCGCTAGTAATCGCATATCAGCCATGATGCGGTGAATACGTTCCCGGGCCTTGTACACACCGCCCGTCAAGCCATGGAAGCTGGAAGCACCTGAAGTCCGTCACCGTAAGGAGCGGCCTAGGGTGAAGCTGGTAACTGGGGCTAAGTCGTAACAAGGTAGCCGTACCGGAAGGTGCGGCTGGAACACCTCCTTTCTAGAGTATTGCTTATTAAAGAGCAATCGCAGTTACAAAGCAGATCTCTTAAGATTTTGTTTTTGTCTTGATTCCTGTCAATTTAATTATTAAAGAATAAAGGGAGACCTTGAGAAATGTCTCTTAAATTAGACAGTCTCATAGCTCAGCTGGTTAGAGCGCTACACTGATAATGTAGAGGTCGGCAGTTCGAGTCTGCCTGAGACTACTTTTTATAGCGAGAGTTATAAAAGATGTTCATTAAAATTATAGGAAATTTTAGAAGTTGAGAATTCTAATCATTTTAATTCTGAATTCATAGTTCTGAATTTCGAAAATGGGGGATTAGCTCAGCTGGCTAGAGCGCCTGCCTTGCACGCAGGAGGTCATCGGTTCGACTCCGATATTCTCCACTATTCCTAGATCTTTTAGGTATAGGTAATTCAAACAACCAGGATACACTAGTATACTTCGTTTGGTTATCATCGAAAAGAGGTCGTTTAAGGGAAAAACGTTCATTGACATATTGGGAAATAAAGAATACGAGAAACATTAGGTGCTTACAAGTTAATTGTAAGTGCAAAAGAATAAATAATAATCGTTGTTATTAGAACTGCTGCACGGCGTTTTAATAATAACAGAGTAAATTAGGTAAAAGCACATAAGCTAAATAAGGGCGTATGGGGAATGCCTAGGCTCTCAGAGGCGATGAAGGACGTGATAAGCTGCGAAAAGCTGCGGGGATTGGCACACACAAATTGATCCGCAGATATCCGAATGGGGCAACCCAGTACATTGAAGATGTATTATCCGCAAGGAGGCGAACCCGGGGAACTGAAACATCTAAGTACCCGGAGGAGAAGAAAACAATAGTGATTGCGCAAGTAGCGGCGAGCGAACGCGCATTAGCCCAAACCAATGAGTTTACGGACTTATTGGGGTTGTAGGACCACGATATTTGATGCGTAATGAATTAGAACACTTTGGAAAGAGTGACCATAGAGGGTGATAGTCCCGTATAGGTAAAGAGCGTTATTGATAGTGGTATCCTGAGTAGTGCGGGGCACGAGAAACCCTGTATGAATTTGGCGGGACCATCCGCTAAGGCTAAATACTCCTGAGAGACCGATAGTGAACCAGTACCGTGAGGGAAAGGTGAAAAGAACCGTGAATAACGGAGTGAAATAGATCCTGAAACCATACGCTTACAAGCGGTCGGAGCCTTTAGGGGTGACGGCGTGCCTTTTGCATAATGAGCCTACGAGTTACCGTTGCCAGCAAGGTTAAGCCTTTAAGAGGTGGAGCCGTAGCGAAAGCGAGTCTTAATAGGGCGCTGTAGTTGGTAGTGGTAGACGCGAAACCGTGTGATCTACCCTTGGGCAGGTTGAAGCTGTGGTAACACATAGTGGAGGACCGAACCCGTTGACGTTGAAAAGTCTTGGGATGACCTGAGGGTAGGGGTGAAAGGCCAATCAAACTCGGAAATAGCTCGTACTCCCCGAAATGCATTTAGGTGCAGCGATAATTTAGTTTTATAGAGGTAGAGCTACTGATTGGATGCGGGGGCTTCACCGCCTACCAATTCCTGACAAACTCCGAATGCTATAAAATGATTTTTATCAGTGAGGGCATGGGTGCTAAGGTCCATGTCCGAGAGGGAAAGAACCCAGACCATCAGCTAAGGTCCCCAAATGTATATTAAGTTGAAAAAACGCGGTTGAACTGCCCAGACAGCTAGGATGTTGGCTTGGAAGCAGCCATTCATTTAAAGAGTGCGTAACAGCTCACTAGTCGAGCGGTTCGGCATGGATAATAATCGGGCATAAATATACTACCGAAGCTATGGATTTACAGATTACTGTAAGTGGTAGGGGAGCATTCTAATAGGGTTGAAGGTGTACTGCGAGGTATGCTGGACTAATTAGAAAAGAAAATGTAGGCATAAGTAACGATAATGCGGGCGAGAAACCCGCACACCGAAAGACTAAGGTTTCCTCAGCTATGCTAATCAGCTGAGGGTTAGTCGGGACCTAACGCGACCCCGAATGGGTTAGTGGATGGACAACAGATTAATATTTCTGTACCTGCCCCACGTTAAACGTGACGGAGGCGAAAAGTTAGTGCGTACTGACGGAATAGTACGTTGAAGCCAGTGGTAACACGGCAATAGTACACAAAAGCTTCGGCCGGCGTGATAATCTAGCAAATCGACTTCCAAGAAAAGCAAGTGGTGGCAGCCCGTACCGTAAACCGACACAGGTAGTTGGGATGAGAATTCTAAGGTGCTCGAGAGATTCATGGTTAAGGAACTAGGCAAAATCGACCCGTAACTTCGGGAGAAGGGTCGCCCATCTTCGGATGGGCCGCAGTGAAGAGGTCCAGGCGACTGTTTATCAAAAACACAGGGCTCTGCTAAATCGAAAGATGACGTATAGGGCCTGACACCTGCCCGGTGCTGGAAGGTTAAGAGGAGATGTTAGCTTCGGCGACGCATTGAATTGAAGCCCCAGTAAACGGCGGCCGTAACTATAACGGTCCTAAGGTAGCGAAATTCCTTGTCGGGTAAGTTCCGACCTGCACGAATGGTGCAACGATCTGGACACTGTCTCAACCATGAGCTCGGTGAAATTGTAGTATCGGTGAAGATGCCGATTACCCGCTGTGGGACGAAAAGACCCCGTGCACCTTTACTATAGCTTAGTATTGACTTTGGACAAGTGATGTGTAGGATAGGTGGGAGACGTTGAAGCTGCATCGCTAGGTGTGGTGGAGTCATTGTTGAAATACCACCCTTTACTTGTTTGAAGCCTAACTTCCAATGGAAGGACAATGCTTGGTGGGTAGTTTGACTGGGGTGGTCGCCTCCAAAAGAGTAACGGAGGCTTCTAAAGGTTCCCTCAGCACGCTTGGTAACCGTGCGTAGAGTGCAATGGCATAAGGGAGCTTGACTGAGAGACATACAGGTCGATCAGGTACGAAAGTAGAGCATAGTGATCCGGTGGTTCCGCATGGAAGGGCCATCGCTCAAAGGATAAAAGGTACGCCGGGGATAACAGGCTGATCTCCCCCAAGAGCTCACATCGACGGGGGGGTTTGGCACCTCGATGTCGGCTCGTCACATCCTGGGGCTGGAGAAGGTCCCAAGGGTTGGGCTGTTCGCCCATTAAAGTGGCACGCGAGCTGGGTTCAGAACGTCGTGAGACAGTTCGGTCTCTATCTACAGTGGGCGTTAGAAATTTGAGTGGATCTGACTCTAGTACGAGAGGACCGAGTTGGACGAACCTCTGGTGCACCAGTTGTCACGCCAGTGGCATTGCTGGGTAGCTACGTTCGGAAGGGATAAGCGCTGAAAGCATATAAGCGCGAAACCCACCACAAGATGAGATTTCTTTAAAGGACCGTGGGAGACTACCACGTTGATAGGCCATAGGTGTAAAGGCAGTAATGTCATAGCCGAGTGGTACTAATAATCCGTAAAGCTTAGTGCAGTTCCCATCCTAGTAATAGGATGGGAGCGAAAAACCTATCTAATTGCATTGTTATTTATCTAATTTTCTTCTATTGTTTATTTCCTATATATGTTATGTTATTAGAAGTTAGTTATACACTTTGGAGTGTATCACTGCTTAAAGATTTAAGGTGGCTATTGCATCGGGGCTCACCTCTTCCCATTCCGAACAGAGAAGTTAAGCCCGTTAGCGCAGATGGTACTGCTGTATTGTGGGAGAGTATGTCGTCGCCTTGTTTTTGAAAACCCCTTCATCACCAGATGAAGGGGTTTTTTTATACCCTATACTCAAATAGGAACAACCCAGCGTTACACATAATAAAACCCCTTCCGGATAGCGATATCCCGGAAAAGGGTGTTGTTGTTTTATATACCCAATTCGCAACACTTCAGTTCCTATAAAAAATACACAACCCCATCTGGAGATTACCTCTGGATGGGGTGGTGTATTTTTTATATTAGAATTTTATGCTGACTCGGCCAGGGATTGTAGCAAGCTACCACGTATCGCGAAAAGCCCGGCGATAAACCATCAGGTTTAGCGGGACGCATCAATCAATAAATAATTTATAATTTTAAGTCACCTAAAAATAAATTGCAAGTGTTGTAAAGTGTGATATTATTTATTGATCTATATAGTCTTTATACTCTAAAAAGAACAGTTCTAAACTATTCATTCTATCTTCAAAAAACAGCATTACATTTTCCCAATCTTTGTGATTATGTATGTTCACACCTTGCAGTTCCACGTATATCCTAGAAACAATCTTTCCTTCCTCTAAAATATAGTTATCATCAAAAATTGCATCAGGTAAATGTTCTGATATTAAAATACTCTTTAACGCAACTATTCGCTCGAAGTAATAAGCTCTTATAAGTTCCTCATTTGCAGTTACGTCTAAAGATACTTGTGCTACCTTATTATTAAATGTGAACTTTAGCTGGAGATCCTTGATCTTGGTATTATATAAAATCCATTTTCTTTTATACGTCTTTCCAAAAGCAATCCAGAAAGCTTCCCTAACTCGTTTTGACTCTTCTCTGCTAAACATATTATAAAAGATAAGCGAGTAAGATTCCGATCACAATCACACCTAACTTAGAGGCATTGAATTTATGATTTTTGGATGTTTCAAAAAGGATGGTAGTAGAAACATGTAAGAAAATACCAATAACTAGTGCACTTATATATGTACTGTAGGTATTCAAAAATTCAAAATTAGATTGTATAAAACTTCCTAAAGGCGTCATTAATGCAAAAATCATCAAGAATAAGATCACCTTTGGCTTTCCAATTTTAGAATGTATAAGAAAGGTAGATAAAATCGCTGCTATAGGAATTTTATGGATTAGAACGCCATATAATAAATGTGAGGTATGATTAAGTGGAAAACCTTCTAATAAAGAATGTATACACAAACTAACCAACAAAACTATGGGAAATTGTCTATTATTCTCATCTAAATGTAAATGTCCGTGCTCTGCACCCTTGGAAAGAAACTCTAATAAAATTTGAAGCAATAATCCTAGCATAATGAAGATTCCAATATGAGCATTGTTGGTGCTATAGACTTCGGGTAGGAGTTCAAATACAGTGACAGACAGTAGATAAGCTCCACTAAAAGAAAGTAGTAATTTAAAACCTACAGAATTAGAGGGTTTTAAAAATCTTGATATAATGTATCCTAGGAGTACAGCAAGAATTAAAAGAATATAGATCATCAATAATTTTGATTGAATTTTTTAATAAAGAAATACTTAGTCGGATACTTACTTAAAATATTTCAATACTACCAATATTAACTATAAGACACCTTGGGTCTATTATTTTATCCTGTAAAATTAACGTATTTTTGCGGTTCTATAAATTTATGAAATGGGAAATAATTTTGAGATGGTGGCAAAAACTCTTTATGGGTTTGAACCAATATTAGCTAAAGAATTACGTGCGCTTGGAGCAATGGATATCGTTGAAGGTACTCGTAACGTAAAATTTAGTGGAGATATTGGATTTATGTACAAAGCTAATCTTTGCTTAAGAACTGCTATTAAGATCTTAAAACCTTTTAAAACCTTTAAAATTAGAACAGAGGATGATCTATACAGAGAGATCAAGAAGATAGCCTGGGAAGAATTTATGGATGTTAATGATACTTTAGCTATAGATGCAACGGTTCATTCAGAAAAGTTTACTCATTCTATGTATATAGCTCAAAAAACTAAGGATGCTATAGTTGATAGATTTAGAGAGAAATACGATGATAGACCTAATGTAGATCTAGATTTTCCAACCTTGCGGGTAAATATTCATATTGAAAATGAAACCTGTAATGTGGCTCTAGACAGCTCTGGCCAGTCTTTGCATAAGAGAGGATATAAAACAGCAACCAATATTGCACCTATTAATGAAGTGCTTGCTGCAGGTCTTTTGCTATTATCTGGTTGGGATGGACAGAGTGATTTTCTGGACCCGATGTGTGGTAGTGGAACGATACTTATTGAAGCAGCGATGATTGCTTGTAATATTCCCCCAAACTTAAATAGAAAAGAATTTGCTTTTGAAAAATGGAAAGATTGGGATGTAGATTTGTTTGAAAAAATTGAAGAATCTGTATTAAAGAAAGTTAGAGAATATCATTTTACCATGTTAGGATATGACACTGCTCCTTCTGCAGTGAATAAAGCTATAGATAATATAGAGAATGCTAATTTATCTGATTATATAAAGGTGAAGCAGCAAGATTTCTTTGCGAGCGTTAAACAAAATGACAGACACTTGCATATGGTTTTTAATCCTCCATATGGGGAACGCTTGAATATTGATATGCCTGCTTTCTATAAAGAAATAGGAGATACTTTAAAACAAAGTTATCCAGGAACAGAGTCGTGGTTTATTACTTCCAATTTAGAATCTATTAAGCATGTGGGATTGAGACCTTCAAGAAAGATCAAACTTTTTAATGGCTCTTTAGAATCTAAGCTTTTAAAATATGAGATCTATGAAGGAACGAAGAAACTTCATAAAATAAAAGATAGCCAAGATTAATTCTTGGCTTTTTTGTATAGTGGTATTAAATAGGAAATACTGTAATTATAACCAACACCAAAGAAACTATCATCATACGTTCTATTAAACCCAGGAATGGTAAGATTGTCAAAATCTCTAGGAGTTGTTTGAGTTATTCTTCGTTTAAGTTGAACGTTACCTCCTAAATATAGATTATTTAAAACTTCAACTTTTATACCTACCATTAATTCCAGCCAACTTGCATTTAAGCCTTTTGCCTCTATAGCCTCTGTATTTACATTAGGCGGAAAATATTGGGAATCTGTATAAATAACATATTCATCTAAGGTTTGTGAAAAGGTTGCAAAGCCATATCTAGCACCTACAATGATCATATTCTCCATTCCAGTCCAATTCTCATAAGCATTATAATCTGCCCCCAATTTAATATAACTCCCTTTAGCTGTAACAGCTAGAGTGCTACTTTCATAATTTAAAGTTTCATTACCAATTTCTGCGGCGAGATAGTAGTTCTTATAAACTCTATAATCTCCCATAAGTTCAAATCCGCTATAATCCTCTTCTGCGAAAGATCTTATGAGCTTACTTAGGTCTGTTCCTACTCTTAGACCATATTTTTCTTTGAACTTAAGAGAATCGGTTATCGTTTGAGATCTTACCGATGCTAATCCAGATAGAAAAAAGATGCTAATGGTAAATAGAAATATATGTAATTGTTTCATTGTCTATAATGCTGTCATTAACTGTAAAATCTTTGATCCAATTTTCTGAAGTATCACCCTCTGGTTTGCTTATTTGAACCTGAACATCTTCATATAAAATTCTATAGCCGCAAGCTCTACTTAAATATTGCTCATTTCTGGTATAGTTAAATCTTACCAAATCTGAATTTGGAGGATTTTGCTCACTTATTTCCCCATCGCTATCTGCAGCGTATTCAGTAAATAAATACTCTGTTGTAGAACTATTTGTATTTAAAGGAATTTCTATAGCAGAAGTTGTATTTCTTTTAATAAGAGTATCTGTCAAATCTTCTACGTTGATCGCTCTTACAGATAAATTGATCACAGATTTAGCAGCATTCGCATCATTTTCTATATCATAGAAATTCACTTTGATGAGGGGTGTAGTTATTGTAGATGCAGAACAAATGTCATCTTTTTGGCAACTTATGGTTAATAGCAGTATTGCTAAAGATCCAAATAGCACCCTCTTATAATTGAAACCTATCTTCTTTCTAAACATACTACGTTCTCTACATGAAAAGTTTGCGGAAACATGTCTACTGGCTGCACTCTTGTAACCTTATAATGCTCATCTAATAGCGCAAGATCTCTAGCCTGTGTGGCAGAATTACAACTTACATAGACAATTCTTTGAGGCAAGATACCAATAATTTGAGCAACAACATCTTTATGCATTCCATCTCTAGGAGGATCTGTAACAATTACATCTGGGTGCCCGTGTAGTTTAATGAATTCTGAAGTGAAAACTTTTCTCATATCTCCAGCAAAGAACTCTGTGTTTTCTATATTATTACGCTTCGCATTTTCTTTAGCATCTTCAATAGCAACAGGTACAGCTTCTATTCCAACCACTTTAGCAGCATTTTTTGCTATAAATTGAGCAATTGTTCCAGTACCGGTATAGAGGTCATATACCAATTCTTTCCCTGTGAGTCCTGCAAAATCTCTAGTTATCTTATAAAGTTCAAATGCTTGTTTTGAATTTGTTTGATAGAAAGACTTTGCATTGATCTTAAATTTGAGACCTTCCATTTCTTCAAAAATATGATCACGTCCTTTGTAACATATTACATCTTGATCATATATAGTATCATTACCCTTAGGATTTACTACATACTGTAATGATGTAATCTCAGGAAATTTATCGGCAAGATTATTTAGTAATAATTCTCGTTTTTCTTTTTCATCTGAAAAGAACTGTACTAACACCATAATCTCTCCTATAGAAGAAGTTCTTATCATTAACGTTCTTAAAAGTCCTCGTTGTTCTCTTGTATTAAAAAAAGATAGGTCGTTCTCTATTGCAAACTGCTTTACAAAGTTACGAATGCTGTTACTTGGGTCTGCTTGAAGGTGACATTTTTTTATATCTAAGATCTTATCCCACATTCCCGGAATATGAAAACCTAAAGCTTCTTTGTCATTAAAATCTTCATTGCTTCTTATTTCGTCTAAAGTTAACCAACGGCTATCGCTAAAAGAAAATTCCATTTTATTTCTATAGAAGTAAATATCCTTACTTCCTAAAATAGGAGTCATCTCTGGTAATTCAATCTTTCCTAGGCGCTTTAGATTATTTTCAACTTCTTGTTGCTTGTAAAATAATTGATGCTCATAACCCATAAATTGCCACTTGCATCCACCACAAGTACCAAAATGTTGGCAAACAGGTTCTACGCGTTTATCAGAAAGTTTATGGAATTCTATTGCAGTACCTTCGTAAAAAGCTTTTTTCTTTCTCGTGGTTTGAATGTCTGCAACATCTCCAGGAACGGCGTTGTTAATAAATATTACTTTACCGTCTGGCGCCTTTGCAATGCTTTTACCTTTAGCTCCGGCATCCAGAATTTCCAATTGTTCAAATACCTGATTTCTTTTCTTTCTTCCCATAGCGCAAAAATAGGATATTTGTAAAGATTTATTAATGCTGTCATTATAAATTTCAGTTTACATTTAGTAATTTGCGGGAGTTGTGTTTGGATGATTTCTCTCCTCCTAGATTTTCTTCATTGAAAAATAGGAAAGAAGGAATTTTAGAAAATAAATCATTAAATAATTCGACATGCGATTAGAAAAGATCAACTCTTCCGAAGAAGCGATACAAATGGAAGATAAACACGGAGCTCATAATTACCATCCACTACCTGTAGTACTTAGTAGAGGAGAAGGAGTATATGTGTGGGACGTAGAAGATAAGAAATATTATGACTTTCTTTCAGCATATTCAGCAGTAAATCAAGGTCATTGTCATCCTAAAATTGTAAAAGCAATGCATGATCAGGCTTCTAAACTAGCCTTGACTTCTAGAGCTTTTCATAATGATGTTTTAGGACCTTACGAAAAATATACTACCGAGTATTTCAAATTCGACAAAATGTTGCCGATGAATACCGGTGCAGAGGCTGTAGAAACTGCTATTAAAATTGCTAGAAAATGGGCTTATGAGCGCAAAGGTGTTCATGAGAAAGAAGCACAGATCATTGTTTGTGAAAATAACTTTCACGGAAGAACAACTACGGTGATCTCTTTTTCTAACGATGAAAATGCACGTAAGAATTTTGGACCTTACACTCCAGGTTTTATTAAGATAGCTTATAATGATATAGATGCATTAGAAACTGCTTTAAAGAGCAATGATAATATAGCCGGGTTTTTAGTGGAACCTATTCAAGGGGAAGCAGGAGTTTTTACTCCATCTGATGATTATATGAAGAAGGCCAAAGAATTATGTAAAGCTCATAATGTACTTTTTATTGCGGATGAGATTCAAACTGGAATTGCGAGAACCGGTGCGTTATTAGCAGTTTGTGGAAATTGCACGTGTCAAGGACATTGCGAAAGACAGGAAACCTATACAAGACCAGATCTATTGATTCTTGGGAAAGCCCTTTCTGGAGGTAATTATCCGGTTTCTGCAGTATTAGCAGATAATGCAGTGATGGATGTTATTCAGCCAGGACAACACGGTTCTACTTTTGGTGGTAACCCGGTTGCAGGAGCAGTGGCGGTTGCGGCGTTAGAAGTGGTGAAGGATGAGAATTTAGCTCAAAATGCTAGAAAGCTGGGTGATATTTTTAGAAAAGAAATGAATGATTATATAAAGACTAGTGACCTTGTTTCTCTTGTAAGAGGTAGAGGGTTATTAAATGCTATAGTTATTAATGATTCTGAAGATAGTTCTACTGCCTGGGATATTTGTGTTGCTTTAAAAGAAAATGGGCTTTTAGCAAAGCCAACTCACGGTAATATTATTAGATTTGCTCCACCGTTGGTAATGACGGAAGCAGAACTTAAAGATTGTGTTCAAATTATTATTAAGACGTTAAAAACGTTTGAGAAATAATAATTTTAGCATTAAGATCATTTATAAGGCTGCTCGTTTTACTCTCGGGCAGCTTTTTTATTTTTATATAATACCCTAATATTTTGGAGATAACCCCAGAGCTTATAAATTATCTTGAAGACTTTCTTACTCCCCGGAGAAAGGAACTATTTGAAAAAGTCATTAACCAAAGAACCAATCATTTTACGGTGGTTACAGAAGATGTCTATCAACTACATAATACCAGTGCGGTTATTAGAAGTTGTGATGTCTTTGGAGTTCAGAACATACATGTTATAGAAGAGCGAAATCTAAAAAAGATAGATCGTGAAATAGCTATGGGAGCTCAAAAATGGGTAAGTCTAAATAGGCATCATAGCAGTAAAGAATGTATCAAAGACTTACGGGAAAGTGGTTATCAAATTGTAGCTACTACGCCTCACGGAAACACTCAAAATATCCAAGATTTTGATGTAACAAAACCTTCTGCAATATTTTTTGGAACGGAGAGACATGGACTTTCACAAGAGATTATGGAGCAAGCAGATGCTTTTATTAAGATACCAATGCGCGGATTTACAGAAAGTTTAAATATTTCAGTTTCTGCAGCCATCATTCTTCAACACCTTACTCAGGAGCTTCGAAATAAAAATGTTTCATGGGAATTATCTGATGTTGAGAAAAACCTTGTAAAGTATGAATGGTTGCAAAAATCATTTAAAGATTTAGATAAAATCGTAGAAGATTTTAAGAATAAGTAATAATTATATAAAATTAAGTTCGTAATTTCCATCCATGACGTTATTTTTCTATACCCTAATTGCAATTATAACTTTTTTCGCATTCTTACATGCTTGGGCGAGCAAAGAATTTAATATTAGCCGCACCGTTGTTATAAACAGACCTAAAGATGAAGTCTTTAATTATGTAAGACAACTTAAAAATGAGCATACTTGGATGCCGTGGTTCGTTCAGGATTTTGAAGGTGTTTTAAAGTATAAAGGTGAGGATGGGAAGCTAGACGCGTTGCTCTACTGGAAAGGACACAAATTGTTTAAGGAAGGAACCCAAAAAATTATAAAGATTCATCAGGGAAAGATCATAGAAACAAGATTTCTTATTGTAAGTCCTATGAAAACAGTAGTTCTAGATTATAAAGGTCTTAAAGAAATGGATGAGAATAAAACTAAAATGGTTTGGGGCGTTAAAGGTGGTTTAGCTTTTCCATTTTCTGTGATTGCTCTTTTACATCCTATAGAAAAGGCTTATGGTAATGATTTAGAGGCAGGATTAAAGAATCTTAAGAATTTAATGGAAGTGAAGAACCAGTATAGAGAACCTTCTGTTTATAGGTAATTTAATCTCTCTTTAAAACTTTATACTCTTCATAACATCCACTTATTGCATCTAATATTTGCAGATCATTAGCACTTCTTATAAAATCTTTTGAATAGCTACATCTAGCTAAAATTTCATCAATATCTACTTCTCTAATTTGTAGCACAGCAGCAAGGGTTTGTCTGTCAAATTTTGTCTGTAGTAGATTGCGTATCTCATCATCGTCTTTCATTTTACGAAGCTTACGCATTTGTTTTGGCTTATTACCAAACATGTTATAGAGTGCATCAGCTGGATTAAAAATTGCACCTAAAGCTCTGCTGGCAGCACTTGGTGTATATTCCCCGCCTTCATAACCTGCATTAAGTCCGGATATACTATATCTGTAATTTTCGTAGATAGGAATATTCTTTACATCAATCTCTAAATAACCGGTAAGTTTAAGAGGAGAAACCACTACTTCTTCTAAGGCAATTCCAAGTTCTGTCATTTTCACTTTGACAGATCCATATTTTAACCAATCGTTAGTTACTCTTACTTGAATGGTTTTAAACCCTAGATATGAGAAAAATAAGGTGTCATTAACAGTAGCCTGAAGTTCAAAATCTCCTTCATTAGAAGAGGTTGTTCCTTTAACCTGATTGAGATTTACCACGTTTACATTTTCCAAAGGAAGGTCATTGGCGGCATTAAGAACTTTTCCTTTAACAATATCAGGATTTTGAGAAAACCCGGCAATACTAATTAAAAAAAGAATGGTGAAGGATAAAAATAATCTCATAAAATATAATTACAATGGGTGGAAAGTACATTAAATATTATACCAAAACCACCCATTGTTAATTTATTATTTAAGAACGTTTAGATTTTCTTCTGTTTACAGAACTTTCTATATTCTTTTTACGTCCACCGCTTTTTTCAGAAGATGAATCAGATCTTCTTCTACTTGGAGCTTCTGAAGACGAAGATGATCTTGGACCTTTATCAAAGGTTTTTTCTGATCTTCTTCTGCTGCTTCCACCACCTTCAGAAGATTTTTTGAATCCTCCACCTCTTGGTTTATCGCTGCGTCCTCTGCTTCTTCCTCCAGAACGGCCACCACCGCCACCATTCTCAGATATTTCAACGCTTACACGTCTACCTTGGTGTTGGAAATCTTGGAAATAAGAAATTACTTTTTCTGAGATCTCAGAGTTAGTATTAAAGAAAGAGAAACTTTCTTTTACATCTACTCTAAATACATCATCTCTTCCTAAATCTAGATTTTCTTTCAAGAAATCTTTTAATGTCATCCAGTCAAAATCATCTTTTGCTCCAACATTAATAAAATATCTTGTACTATCTCCACCACCAGAACTATCTCTATCTCTACTATTAGCAGAAACTTTAGAATTTAGGTCTGAAGCGTTTTTATAGTAATTAAAGAATCGGGTAAACTCAACAGAGAATACTTTTTGAATTAATTCTTCTTTAGAAAAATCTTGAAGTACCTCTTCTATACTTGGTAGGTAAGGTTCAATATCATGATTGATCTTAGTATTCTTGATATCATTAGCTAAGTGAAAAAGCTGTACTCTACAAATCTCCATTCCATCTGGAATATCTTTTTGTTCAAAGTTTTGCTTTATAATTCGCTCTATACTCTTAATCTTTCTAAGTTCGCTCTTAGAAACAATTACCATAGAAACACCACTTTTTCCTGCTCTACCTGTTCTTCCGCTTCGGTGCGTATAAGTTTCTATCTCATCTGGTAATTGGTAGTTTATTACGTGTGTAATATCATCTACATCAATTCCACGAGCAGCAACATCTGTTGCAACTAGCATTTGAATGGTACGGTTTCTAAAACTTTTCATTACCAAATCACGTTGGTTCTGACTTAGATCTCCGTGTAATGCTGCTGCATTATATCCATCTTCAATAAGTTGCTCTGCAATTTTTTGAGTATCTCTTTTAGTTCGGCAAAATATTACCGAAAAGATATCTGGGTTTGCATCTGCCAATCTCTTTAGTGCCGCATAACGGTCTCTAGAATTTACTAAGTAGTATTCATGAGAAACATTAGAAGTACCTTCATTTCTATTACCCACAGTGATCTCTTGAGGAGAACGCATGAATTTCTTAGCAATAGTAGAAACTTCTTTAGGCATGGTTGCAGAAAATAACCATGTATTCTTTTCTTTAGGAGTGTGAGATAGAATAGCTGTAATGTCTTCAAAGAAGCCCATGTTCAACATTTCATCTGCCTCATCCAGAACGCAGTATTCTATTTTAGAGATATCAACCAATTTACGGTTAATCATATCCTGCATTCTACCAGGTGTAGCCACAATAATTTGTGCACCTCTCTTAATTTGCTTGGCTTGATCTGTAATGCTTGCTCCTCCATAAATAGCAACCGTATTCATGCCTGGAGTGTGCTTTGCATAATTTTTAAGTTCATTGGTAATTTGCAAACACAATTCCCTAGTAGGGGAAAGAATTAATCCTTGTGTATGCTTACTTTCAGCAGAAATCTTTTGAATGATTGGAAAACCAAAAGCAGCGGTCTTTCCTGTACCAGTTTGGGCAAGTGCAACGATATCGGTGTCTTCTTGCAATAAAATAGGGATTGCTTTTTCCTGGACTTCACTCGGACTTTCGAAGCCCATGTCTTCAATAGCTTTAAGTATAGCAGGATTTAATCCTAATTGTTCAAATTTATTCATATAAAATTTTAATAAGTTGCAAAGGTACGCATTAGTTTACAGCTTATTGCAGATTTATACAAGTAATAAATTACTTATTTAGAAAGAAATGAAATCAACTTTTTTACAGCTAACCCTCTGTGGCTAAATACCGCTTTTTCTTTTAGGCTCATTTCTGCAAAAGTATAAGCGCTACCCTCAGGAATAAATACAGAATCGTAGCCAAAACCTTTGTTCCCTGAACGTTCCTTTGCAATACTTCCCTTGCAAATTCCAGTAAATAAATGTTGTTTTCCATCAATATTTAGCGCAATAACAGTCTTAAATTGAGCTTTTCTATTTATCTGGTTTTTTAAATTCGTTAATAATTTATCTATATTATCTTCTGAATTTTTTTGTTCTCCGGAATATCGAGCAGAATATACACCAGGTTCTCCACCCAAAGATTCTACTTCTAATCCGGTATCATCCGCAAAGCAATACATTTTAAAATGTTCAGTAACATAATCTGCTTTTAGGATGGCATTGCCTTCTATAGTGTTAGAAGTTTCTGGTATCTCTTCGTGGCATTCTATATCGGTAAGTGAGCTCACTTCATAGTTAGATCCTAGTTGAGACTGAACTTCAATGAGTTTGTTCTGGTTATGAGTGGCAAATACAATTTTCATATTGTTTATTTGTGATGGTAAGGTTCGTTTCTTAAAATAGTAAATGCTCTATAGAGTTGCTCTGTAAAAAATAACCGTACCATTTGATGAGAAAAAGTCATTTTTGATAAAGAGACTTTAGAATCTGCTCTGTGATAAACATCCTGAGAAAACCCATAAGGCCCTCCAATAATAAAGATGAGCTGTTTTAAGCCGCTGTTCATTCTTTTCTGAACAAATTCTGAAAAACCTTCAGAAGAGAATTGCTTTCCATTTTCATCCAACAATACCACAAAATCTGATGGCGATAATTTATTCAAAATAAGTTCGCCTTCCTTTTGTTTTTGTTGATTCTCATCTAAATTCTTAACCTTCTTAAGGTCTGGAATTACTTCCATGTCAAATTTGTTATAGAACTGGAGTCGTTTAATATAAATTTCAGTTAAATTTTGAAGAGTGGCATCATCGGTTTTACCTATCGCCAGTAATTTTATGGTCATTTTACTAAGACTTTGCTACATTTACAAAAATAACTATTGAAATGATTTCACAAGAACAATTTGAAAAGGAAATTGAAATAATTATTACCAACGCTTTGAGAGAAGATATAGGAGATGGTGATCATAGTTCTCTGGCGTGTATTCCAATTTCAGCTTTAGGAAAAGCAAAGTTATTAGTTAAAGATAATGGTATAATTGCAGGAGTAGAATTTGCTAAGCATGTATTTGCTAAGGTAGATGAATCGCTAAAAGTAGAGACTCTTGTTGAAGATGGAACTCCAGTAAAAAGGGGTGATATTGTATTTTATGTTGAGGGTTCTTCTCAATCTATATTAAAAGCAGAAAGACTTGTGTTAAATGCAATGCAAAGAATGAGTGCTATAGCTACCAAGACCAATGAATTTGTAAAGAAGCTGGAAGGTACTAAAACAAAGATCTTAGACACCAGAAAAACTACACCGGGAATTAGAGCTTTAGAGAAATGGGCTGTAAAAATTGGAGGTGGGGAGAATCATAGGTTCGGACTTTTTGATATGATCATGCTCAAGGATAACCATATAGATTTTGCCGGTGGTATTGATAACGCAATTTCTAAAACGAAACAATATTTAAAGGATAAGGAGCTAGATCTTAAGATTATTGTGGAAGCGCGAAACTTAGATGAGATAAAACAGATCTTAGCATGTGGAGGAATTTACAGAATACTTATAGATAATTTTAATTTTGATGATACGGTAAAAGCGGTAAATTTAATAGGAGATAAATGTCTAACCGAATCTAGTGGAGGTATCACTTTAGAATCTGTAAGAAAATACGCGCAGTGCGGAGTAGATTATGTGTCTAGTGGTGCACTAACACATTCTATTTATAATTTAGATCTTAGTTTAAAAGCAGTAGATTAAATGCAACCTAAAGACTATTCTAAATCTATTTTACAGAAATTTTCTGATACCTGGAGGCACTACACGTCTAAAATAATTTTACCGGGGTTAGATGGTCTTACATTCTTTGATCTTTGGGAAATATATTCTGGCGGTATTATTAAGGGAACTTTTTCTACCAGAGCAAGTGCTGTGGCTTTCAGTTTTTTTATGGCTCTTTTTCCGTTCTTGCTGTTCATGCTTAATTTGATACCGTATATAAATTTTATAGACGATTTCCAATTACAGTTCTTAGTTTTTATGGACTCTTTGCTACCTCCAACAACTTCAGATTTTTTTAATGATATATTTTTAGATATTGCCAATACACCTCGTGGTGGCTTACTATCGGTATCATTTTTATTATCGATTTTTTTAATGACCAATGGGGTAAATGCAATTTTTACAGGATTTGAATTTTCCTATCATACCAATGCAAATAGATCTTTGGTAAAACAATATATTGTGGCTATTGGAGTATCTATAGTTATGGCATTGTTGTTGCTTATTACTGTAATACTAGCGGTTTATCTATCTTATGCGGTAGATGACCTTAGTACTTTAGGATCCTTTGGAAATAATAAAACTTGGACACTTATAATAAAATATGTAATATTAATATTGCTAATCTATATAGCTGTTGCAACACTTTATTATTTTGGAACTAAAGAAGGGAAACAAGCAAGATTTTTATCTATGGGAGCCACTTTTACCACAATTTTAATGGTGCTTACAACTTATCTTTTTGGCTTGTATATAGAGAATTTCGCAAGGTATAATGAACTTTATGGTTCAATTGGAGCACTTTTGGTAATGATGGTATATATTTGGATAAATTCGAATATATTGTTACTAGGTTTCGAATTGAATGCCTCCTTATTAAAAATGAAGAAAAATTTAAAATAACCAAATTAAACTTAAAACCAATTATGAAAAAAGTACTTATTTTATTTATCGCCATGGTTGCTTTCGCACCTACACAAGCTCAAACTAAAGCCGCAGGAGTGACGGTTCCAAACACTATGAGTGCAGAAGGGCAGAAGCTTGTATTAAATGGTGTTGGAGTGAGAGAGAAGTTTTGGATGGATATGTATGCCGGGGCGTTGTATTTAAATGCTAAAAGTTCTAATGCATCAGAGATAATGAGCTCTAATCAAGCTATGGCATTAAAGATTCACATAGTTTCAAAATTAATATCTAGTGAAAAAATGACAGATGCTGTAGATGAAGGTTTCCAAAATGCTACTGGCGGAAAAACACAATCTATAGCTTCAGAAATTAATACATTTAAAAGCTATTTCTCAGAAGAAATTAGCAAAAATGATGTTTTTGATATTGTTTACGTGCCAGAAGTTGGTGTAACAGTTTCTAAGAACGGAAAAAATAAAGGGGTAATCAAAGGATTAGAATTTAAGAAAGCATTGTTTGGTATTTGGTTATCAGAAAAGCCTGCAGATGATGATCTTAAAGACGCCATGTTAGGTAAGAAATAATTGAAGGTTTGCATATTAGATCATTTTATAACTGATAATATATTGAAAAGATGAAGATGAAAAAATTGATTTTATGTTTACTATGTGTTGTTTCTATTAATCTTAGTACTCAGGCTCAAGGGGTTTTCGGGAAATGGAAAACTGTGAATGACGAGACGGGAAAGCCAACCTCTATTATAGAGATCTATGAAGATGGAGGAGAAGTTCACGGTAAAGTACTAAGAATTCTAAAAGAAGAAGATAGAGATAAGCGATGTATCAATTGTGATGGTGCGCTTAAAGACAAGAAGATAGAAGGACTAGTAGTAATGCGAGGTCTGGAAAAAGATGGTGATGAATACTCTGGAGGCTTGGTAACAGATCCAAAATCTGGAAAAGAATATAAATGTAAGATCTGGTTGGATAAAGAAAATCCAGATTTACTAAATATTAGAGGATATATTGCCTTTTTCTATAGAACGCAGACTTGGCAGAGAGCAAAATAGATCTTTCTGATTTATAACTTTTTAGATAGAACCACTCTTATTAAAGAGTGGTTTTTTTATTCTACTTTAAAAAGAAGTTTAAATTTGTGACAATCATAGCTTAAGAAATGGATTTTTATATTGACGTTATTCTGCCCCTGCCATTAGATAATCTCTTTACTTATAAGGTAAATGAGGAAGAAGCAGATTTCTTAAATCCAGGAGCTAGGGTTGCTGTACCATTTGGAAAGACAAAAATATATACCGGAATAGTTTCTAAAATCCATAATGAGAAGCCATTGGTTTATGAGGCTAAGCCTATAGAGCAGATCTTAGATAAAACGTCAATTGTAACCATAACTCAATTAGAATTTTGGTTTTGGGTGTCTAGATATTATATGTGTACCGTAGGTGAAGTGATGAAAGCTGCGCTACCGGGAGCATTCTTGTTGGAAAGTGAAACCTTAATTGAGTTAGATAAAACTTTTGATCATGACCATGTTTCATTGAATGATCAGGAATATCTAATAGTAGAAGCACTTCAACGCCAATCTACTCTCAAGATTAATGAAATTATGCAGTTGTTGGATAGAAAGATGGTTCTGCCATTAGTCAATTCTATGGTGGCAAAGAATATTCTTCTCATAAATCAAGAGATATTTGAACAGTATAAGCCAAGATTACTTAGATATGTTAAACTCGATGAGAGGTATACCAAAGAAGCAGAGATGCATAAATTGCTAGATGATCTTAGTAAAGCTCCTAAACAGCGTGAAGCTATTTTAACATGGTTTCAGTATTATGGAAATAGTAAAAAACCTGTACTCTTAAAAACACTATCTAATGAAAGTGGAGTTTCTGCTTCTGTGATAAAAGCTTTAATAGATAAAGAGGTATTTGTGGAATACCATCTTAAAACAGATAGAATTCAGTTTGATCTTGATGATGTAGAACAGACCTTCTTGTTGAATGAATGGCAAGAAAAGGCATTTAATGAAATACAAGAAGGCTTAGAGAATGATGAAGTTTGTTTGTTGCATGGTGTAACCTCTTCAGGAAAGACGGAAATCTATATTAAAAGTATCGAGAAAATTATCGCTCAAGGTAAACAGGTGCTTTATCTATTGCCAGAGATAGCTTTAACTTCCCAGCTAGTTTCAAGACTTCAAGCTTATTTTGGAGAGCAGGTATTGGTCTATCATAGCAAATATTCTATTAATGAGCGTATGGAAGTCTACACACATGTTCTAAATAAAAGTTCAAAAGCAAGGATCATCCTTGGTGCTAGATCTTCTATATTTCTGCCTTTTCAGGATCTTGGACTAATAGTAGTAGATGAGGAACATGAAACAACTTTTAAGCAATTTGATCCTGCTCCAAGATATAATGCCAGAGATGCCGCTGTGGTTCTTGCTAGCATTCATTCTGGAAAAGTAATTCTTGGTTCTGCTACTCCCTCATTAGAATCTTTCTATAATGCTACCCACAATAAATATAAGTTGGTAACCTTAGACAGAAGGTTTGGAAATGTTCAATTGCCCGAGATTGAAATTGTAGACCTACAGGAGAAATATAAGAAGAAAAAAATGACCGGCCATTTTTCTGATAAGTTGTTAAAAGAAATTAAACTTACACTGGAAGAAGGAGAGCAGGTAATTTTATTTCAAAATAGAAGAGGGTATTCTCCAATTTTAGAGTGTACTACCTGCGGACACTCGCCACAATGTCCAAATTGCGATGTGAGTTTAACCTATCATAATTTTAGTAATCAATTACGCTGTCACTACTGCGGTTATCATATGGCGATGCAAAAGCAATGCATGGCTTGTGGAAGTGTTGATCTTACCACAAAGGGTTTTGGTACAGAGCAAATTGAAACCGAGCTCAAGGCATTGCTACCCGATGCTAAAATAGGCCGAATGGATCTGGATACAACGCGAGGCAAACATGGTCATCAAAAAATAATAAGTGCATTCGAGCAGGAAGCTATAGATGTTTTAGTAGGTACGCAAATGCTAAGTAAAGGCTTAGATTTCAGAAAAGTTAGGTTGGTGGGAATTATGAATGCAGACAATCTTCTTAATTTTCCCGATTTTAGAGCTCATGAGCGTAGTTTTCAATTAATGCTTCAGGTTGCCGGTAGAGCGGGTCGTACTAAAAATAGAGGTAAGGTTTTAATTCAGACGTATAATCCGCATCATAGAATAGTTCAGCAAGTATCTACAGGAGATTATCTTGGGATGTTTAATGAGCAGTTGGAAGATAGATATCAATATAAGTATCCTCCATTTTATAAATTAGTAAAATTCACACTTAAGAGTAGAGATTATTCAAAAACAAACGAAGCGGCAGAGTGGTTTTCGCTAGCATTAAAGAATGTTTTTCAGGAGCATGTTCTAGGTCCGGAATTTCCACCGGTTGCAAGAATACGAAATGAATATTATAAAAATATCCTATTAAAAATACCGCCAAAACAATCCTTAGGAAAAACTAAAGCTCATATCAATAAAATATTAACCAGTTTTAATTCTATAGGAAATTGGAGAGCAGTGAGAATAATAATTAATGTAGACCCGTATTAAAAAAAAAGCGGAGACGAATAACGCTTAGCATTAAAAAAAAGCAATTATTATTTAGAAGGTAAGTAGGGGAGATTCTAAATTGTAGGAGGATTATTGCATAGCACTCAGTGCTTCAATTAAATTTGATTTTTTATGTCTGCTAAGTGGTAATTGTTTTTTATTGATCTCAATATTCTTACTATTATATCTCTCAACCTTTTCAAGGTTTACGATGTAAGATTTATGAATTCTAAGAAACTTATCATTAGGTAATTGCTGCTCAAAAGATTTCATCGTGGCAAGAACTACAAAAGTGTCTTTTTCTGTTACGAATTTTACATAATCTCCTAAAGCTTCAATATAATCTAACTTATTTAGAAAAACTTTTCTATTCTTTAAGTTACTCTTTACAAAGATAAAGTTCTCATCTTCTACAGGAGCTCCATTACTTTTTAATTGGAAAAGATTAATTGCTTTAGTAACAGCGTTATTGAACCTGTCTTTACTAACCGGCTTGTGAATATAATCTACAGCATCATAATCAAATGCTTTAAAGGCATATTTTGTTTTACCGGTAACAAATATGATTTGTGGCTTGTTAGGTAAATCGTCTAATAGATCGAAACCAGAAAGTATTGGCATTTCAATATCTAAAAAGATGAGATCAACATCAGTATCCAATAGCCCGTTTTTAGTTTCAATAGCGTTGTTATATTCAGCTACCAACTTCAAATTGGGATGATCTTTGATGAGCTTAACAATGGAAAGCCTTTGCAAGCTGGAATCATCAACTACGGCACATTTCAGTAATATTTCTTCCACTATAGCATGAGTTAGGTAGTAACAATATTACTCAATATATCTTATTAATACAAGATAAATATGAATTTCGTCGAGCAAAATAGTGCTTAACCGAGTAGAAAAGGCTTTGCAGTTAGGAAAAAAGATGTTACTTTTGCACCCAAATTAATTTAAATTCAATATTTATGAATCATTATGAAACTGTTTTCATCTTGAATCCCGTTTTATCTGATGACCAGATAAAGGAGACAGTTAAGAAATACGAAGATTTTCTTGTTTCTAACGGTGCTAAGATGGTATCAAAAGAAAATTGGGGGCTTAAAAAATTAGCGTACCCAATTCAACACAAAAAAAGTGGTTTTTATCACTTATTCGAATTCCAAGCTCCAGGAGAAGCTATTAATCCTCTAGAGATTGAATTTAGAAGAGACGAGCGTATGATGCGTTACTTAACTGTAAGTTTAGATAAGCATGCAATTGCTTGGGCAGAGAAAAGAAGAAACAGAAACAAAGAAAAAGCGTAGTTATGTCATCTATTGAACAACAAGCAAAAGGAAAAAAAGATGGGGAGATCAGATATCTTACCCCACTTAACATAGAGACCTCAAAAACTAAAAAATACTGTAGATTTAAGAGATCTGGTATTAAATACATCGATTACAAAGATGCAGATTGGTTGTTGAGTTTCGTAAATGAGCAAGGTAAATTGTTACCTCGTCGTTTAACAGGAACTTCTCTAAAATATCAGCGTAAAGTGGCTGTAGCGGTTAAACGTGCACGTCATTTAGCATTAATGCCTTATGTTGGCGATTTATTAAAATAAGAAAGAGGCAATTATGGAATTGATACTTAGAAAAGACGTAGAAAATTTAGGATTTAAAAATGATATGGTAACTGTGAAGAATGGTTACGGTAGAAATTTTCTTATCCCTCAAGGATTTGCTGAATTGGCTACTCCTTCAGCTAAAAAAGTTTTAGCTGAAACTTTAAAGCAACGTGCTTTTAAAGAACAAAAGAATATAGACGAAGCTAAAAAACAAGCCGCTAAACTTAACGGATTGGAATTGAAACTTACTGCTAAAGCAGGTGGTGGAGATAAAATGTTTGGATCTATTACAGATGCTGACCTTTCTGACGCTCTTGCTAAAGAAGGTGTAGAATTAGAGAAAAAATATATTACAATTGCTGGTGGTAACATTAAGCGTTTAGGACAATATGAAGCTACATTGCGTTTTCACCGTGAAGTAATTTCTACCTTTACTTTTGATGTAGTATCAGAAGCATAAGCAATACTTTTTATTTTGAAAAGCCTACTCTTATAGAGTGGGCTTTTCTTATTTTTATACTTTTTTAATTATGAAATATACACGACTTACAAAAGAGCAATTAGAAGAAATGCATCAGGAGTTCATTAACTTCTTAGCTACACAATCTATTACCGCTAAAGAGTGGGGAGATATAAAAACTAATAAGCCAGAGGTGGCAGAAGAAGAGTTAGATCTGTTTAGTGACTTGGTGTGGGAAGGAGTTCTTGATAAAGTAGAATTTTTAGAGCATTTCTCTCCGCAGCAAATATATCTTTTCAATATAACTGAAGTAGAAATGGATCTAATAGCCATTAAGGTGGAAAATGAAGCAATAGATCTTACTTCTCGTGAAGGCTATAATTGGCTACGAAAAAATATTATGGATGACGCAGTTAACCTTTTCACTTCTTCCAAAGTATTGAATGCAGATAGGAATAAAGATATTTTTGCTCTTATTCAACAAGGCGCAGTAATTACTAAAGGAGAGCTTTTTGGTTACTTTGATACTTTTGTGAATTCTTAATTATTCGTAATGTAGAGAATCTACCGGATTCTGTTTAGCCGCCTTACTAGCTGGATAACTTCCTGCCAGAATAGCTACTAAAATGGTGATTCCCGTAGCCCAGAACATAGCTTTCCATGGAGTTACAAAATCAAAATCTGCAACTGCAGAAACTCCAAGTCCTATTAGGATACCTAGAAGAATACCTAGGATACCTCCTAACTGACCAATTATTAAAGTCTCCATAAAGAATTGGGTGGCAATGGTACTTCCCTTGGCGCCCAAAGCTTTTCTAATTCCTATCTCTCTTGTTCTTTCTGTAACAGATACCAGCATGATGTTCATTAAAGCTATAGATGACCCGAAAATGGTTATAATAGAGATAATCCATGCCGCAATATTAAGATAGCTTGTAATAGAAAAGATCCTATTTATTAGATCGTCACTTTTACCAATTCCAAAATCATTTTCTTCCAGAGGTTTAAGTTTTCTAATATTTCTGAACGTAATGATTGCTTCACTTTGAGCTCCCTCCATAAGCTCTTTATCATCTACCTTAACACTTATGTTATAATTGATGTTAGGTTGGGTAAACATAGATCTAGCTAGCTCTATTGGAATTAAAACTCTAAGATCCTGGTTGTTTCCAAAAGTAGAACCTTTAGATTCTAATATCCCAATTACTCTAAATTTTACTCCTCTAATACTTATTGTTTTATTGATAGGATCCTGCTCTTTAAACAGTCCATTTGCAAAATCTGAACCTAACACAGCAACATTATTATTGTTCTGAATATCGAAATAGTTAAATTCTCTTCCTTTCTCTAATTCTAATCCAGAATTTGAAAGAAAAAATTCATTTACTCCTAATACAGAAACTTCCGGGTCAGTTTTATCGTTTTCATGCTTTACTTCTGCGGTTCCGGTACCTGTAAAAGAGATGGAGGTCTGAGTTTGCGGATAGATATAAGCTTCCTTAAAATCATGAACCTCTCTGTAGGAGATTATAGGGTTAATCTTTTCTCTTTCTCCACCACCACGCCTTTGTGTAGAGAATTCGTATTGCTGCAGGTTAAAGGTATTCGCACCCATAGATGCAAAATCACTACTAATGGTGTTTTCTAATGCGCTAACGGCACTAAGTATACCAACTAGGGCAGTTATTCCAATTGCAATAATTAGTACAGTAAGTATGGTTCTAAGAAGCTGACTCTTTATGGAATCAAAAGCAATTCTTATATTTTCCTTTAATAGTGGGAACATAATTATATTTAAAAGCGCACTAGTTAGACTAACAAAATACTAGATTGTTACTTAAAATTTTAAAATTGTTTGCGAACGCCTAAAATTTAAGATATTTGCACTTCAAATTTTCTAGCGGTATTTCAATTAAGGCTCGTAATTGAAATCTTATTTTTAATCTTTAAAAGCTTCAAGCTTAGCATTAAACTATATTATGGCACAAAAACCATCTATTCCAAAAGGTACTAGAGACTTTTCTCCTTCAGAAGTGGCAAAACGTAATTTTGTAATTGATACGATAAGATCTCAATTTCAGAAATTCGGATTTCAACCTATTGAAACCCCTAGTTTTGAAAATTCTGATACGCTTATGGGTAAGTATGGAGAAGAAGGGGATAGATTAATATTTAAAATCCTTAATTCTGGAGATTACTTAAAAAAAGCTGATTCATATGCACTTAAGGATCATGATAGTGTAAAGCTCACATCTTCAATTAGTGAAAAAGCTCTGAGGTATGATCTTACTGTACCGTTTGCTAGATACGTAGTGCAACATCAAAGCGAAATAGAGTTTCCTTTTAAGCGCTATCAAATTCAACCTGTATGGAGAGCAGACAGGCCTCAAAAAGGACGTTTTAGAGAATTTTTTCAATGTGATGCAGATGTTGTAGGGAGCGATAGCCTTTGGCAAGAAGTTGAATTTGTGCAGCTCTACGACGCCGTGTTTTCTCAATTAGGTTTGAACGGAGTAACTATTAAGATCAATAATAGAAAAATCTTATCTGGTTTTGCAGAAGTTATTGGAGAACAGGATAAATTGATAGATTTCACAGTGGCTTTAGATAAGCTAGATAAAATTGGAGAAGATGGAGTTAAAAAAGAAATGCTTGAAAAAGGTATTTCTTCTGAAGCTCTAAATAATATTCAGCCAATTTTTTCTTTAAAAGGGAGTTTTGAACATAAAATTGAAGTTTTAAATAAGATTCTGGAAAATTCTGAAATAGGACAAAAAGGAATTCAAGAACTTAAATTTGTTAATAAGGTAATTTCTAACATGCCGTTAAAGACAGCAATTTTAGATCTGGATGTTACTTTAGCTAGAGGATTGAATTATTATACAGGTGCAATTTTCGAAGTGTCGGCTCCAGAAGGAGTCAAAATGGGCTCTATAGGTGGGGGAGGAAGGTATGATGATCTTACCGGAATTTTTGGTCTTAAGAATATGAGTGGTGTGGGTATCTCTTTTGGTTTAGACAGGATCTACCTTGTTATGGAAGAATTAGATCTTTTTCCGCAGACAGTTACTGCAAATACAAAAGTGATGTTCATCAATTTTGGGCAGAACGAGGCGCTTTACGCTTTAAAGGCTGTTAAAGAATTAAGAGAAGCAGGGATCTCTGCGGAGCTTTATCCAGATGATGCTAAAATGAAAAAGCAAATGAACTATGCAAATAGAAGAGATATACCCTTTGTTATTTTAGCCGGGGAAGAAGAAATAGAAAAGAAACTATATGGTTTTAAGAATATGAAAACGGGAGATCAGGAAAAGGTTTCTATAGATAAGTTAAAAGAGCTGCTAACATAGATTCTGAATATCATAAAAAAAAACACCGGTTGTCTCAGATTAGAAACAACCGGTGTTTTTTTTATAAACAAATTAGATTATCCTCCATATTGTCTAATTACTTCATCTTGCATATGATAAATACCTTCCATTCCTCCAAAAAATATTAAAGCTACGAGCCAAGAGAGAACAACTATTGCGCTAAGTACAATACCTATAATTCCCAAAATTCTTCCAGTTTTTACATTTTGATATCCTAAGTAAAGCTCTGGGTTAGATTGATAGATCTCTATGGATTTTTTTGAAAGGATTACGGCAACAATCCCAAATATCAAACCAACCGCGCCATAGCAGCAACAGCCAACTATAGATAGTATGCCCATTATAAGAATTAAAGTAGAATTGGGAAGTTCTTGTTTTTGTAAGTTCATAGTTTTAAAAAAGATAGATTAGACTGTTAGATTTGATAAAGGTGATATAATTTAATGCTGTAATTTATAAATATTACTGCCACATTAATATAAATAAGAAGCATTTTGATCTTAAATTCATTTTTAATTCTAATAAATAGATTTAAAACCAAGAAAAATAATAGCATTAAAAGGCTATAGATCGCAGGAAACATGAAGAACGCCTCTTTAAAATGTCCATGTAATAAAAGCATAGCTGCACGCTGGCCTCCGCAGCCATAACATTCCATTCCAAATATTTGCTTGTTTAAGCAGGGAAGAAAATAGTCTTCCATAGTTCTCTCAAAAATTACTTTGAAATTATTATTTTTTTAGAGATATAATTGCCTTTAGTGCTTTTAATTTTTATGAAATAAAGTCCGTGGCTCAAATTATTTGTTGGAAGCTCATATAAAAATTCATCTTTAATGGCTTTAAGCTTAAAAATCTTTCTTCCGCGATCATCAAATAATTCTATTTCTGAAGCATTAAGAAGTTTGGGTAAACGCACTATGATTTTATGGAGATCATGATCTTGATAAGCCTGCAGGTTATCTATGGGAGTTAGGGGAATTTCATTTTCTATCTCAGCGTGATCTTCTTCTTCTTCTTCTTCTTCTTCTTCTTCTTCTTCTTCTTCTTCATGGTTAGGTTTATATTCTTTGAGAAAAGTAAGATAAAACCTGTCGTTATATACTCCCTCATCTAGAGTGAAAGTAAATTCATTAAGGTCACTTAGATAATGAGTTTCTTCTGTAAAAGCGTCATATAGAAATATGGGAAGTTTAAAACTATGGATTTTTTCAACCTGGAATGTAATAGTTCTATTCTCACTTAAAATGATCTGTAAGGGGATTTTGGTGTTAGCTTCAATAGGTTGTATGTTAATTATAAAGTTCTTATTATCTATAAGCCATCCAATGTCAGATTTAGATTTCGAAATATTTTCTGCATCCATAGCTCTGTCTGCATGTATGGTAGAATTCTCGTTGTTAGATAATAAAAGTTGCCTTGAATATTCTTTGTCAAAGTCTATATTCAATCTTAAAAACGAAATTTCTAGACCTATTTCATCTTCCTTTTTCTGATTTTTAAAATGAGAATTCAGGACATTTTCTTTTATGTAAGATCGGTATTCATTTTTAAAATTTACGAAGCCATCTAATAAGCCTATAATCATGAAGCCTTGAGCAATTGGAGCATATCTTCTTCCGTAATAAATTCCATTCTTGGTAGTGCTAGTTAATTCATCTCCATAAGAATTATATCTTTTAAATAATGGAGGAACATAGCCATAATCACCTAAGGCGGGAGAGTAAGCTCCATATCCTCCCTCATAATCACGTAAATTATGTGAAGCTATTGGAGCAGAATCCCAAAAATATGCAATCCCGGTAATGCTTGTATTTTCTGTTAGAAATAGATTGAGATCTAAGGCAGAAGGGTATGGGTTGCCAACGAGGAGACTCATCTCTTTTTGAATATTGAGTGCATATGAACCGTTATTTGGGAGACCTCTAAAATCATATCGTTGTTTACTGCCAGGGTTATTAAAGATATTATAAAGCACTATGCTCATATTTTGGCCTTCTACTCCTTTCATTGAAAAACCTTCTCCAGGAAGAAGATCAAAATTATTGCCTATGTAAAGCCAATTGTAATAATTATCTCCTGAAAATTTATATAACCATTTATTTGAAATTTTTAGAGGGTTCGAACTTCCATTCAATGCAGTAGTGGTTTCAATTTTCTTACTTCTTAATTTATCTAGTGGGTCATACAGTACATTATCTATTTTTTTTACTGAACTTACATCTGAAACCGGCAAAGACCAATAATTATAAGTGTACGCGGTTGCCTCTCCTTCTTGAAAAACAGATAGAAATCCATTTCCAGTATTTGGGATGTTGGATTTACCTTGCAGTAGCTGCCCTTCATTTCTTAAGAACAATCCGGATATCTGATTTTCTGATTCCTGTAGCTTTATGTCTATTTGTTTTTCCACAAATATCTCAGTACTCTCCACGTAGACATAGCTATCCTGATTGGCATCTGGTTTAATATATAATTGGGAATATCCATGAATGCTTATAAAAAAGAAAACGATGATGTATATTTGCTTCATAATACAAGTCTTTTATATAAAAATAGCTTTTTTATAGATTGCACTATTCTTTTAAACGCTAAAAATCAGTTATTTATGATCAAAAAAAATGCTCAACTTATCAATACTATTTTTATAGTAATAGGCGGTGGAATAATTATCTATACTATTTCCGGGGATGAGAAGAGTAAATATTTGCAAATAGTTGGTCTTATAATAATAATGTTTGGTTTGTATCGCGCCACCAATCATTGGTCTTACACCAAAGATGATCATTTAGAGGATACTGATAAAAAAGAGGAAGAGCTATGATTTTTCAGGTAAATGATAAGGTTGAAGTTCTTGATGATGCTCTAGAGGGTGTTGTGGTGAATATTGATGCATCTACTGTAACTGTAGAAACTACAGAAGGGTTTTTGCTAGACTATCATCCTTCTGAGCTGGTTAGATTAGACGATGAGCAGAGTAGGTTAATAGCAACTAGTGATGTTCCTGTTTCTGATATTTTGAGAGAGAAACAAGCTTCAAAAAAGTCAAGATCTATTAGGGTGAAGCCTAAAGAAAGAAATGCACCACCCATGGAAGTGGATCTTCATATAGAAAAATTAGTGAGATCTTTTAGGGGGATGAGCAATTACGATATACTAACCCTTCAAATTGATACTGCAAAACACCAATTAGAATTTGCTATGAGAAAGCGTATTCAGAAAATTGTATTCATACATGGTGTTGGAGAAGGAGTGCTTAAAGCAGAGTTAGATTTTTTGCTTGGTAGGTATGATAATCTTAAATTTTATGATGCAGATTATCAAAAATATGGCGTTGGCGCAACAGAAGTTTATTTCTTTCAAAATAATTAAACTCCTTATATTTTAATTGATTCTAGAACTAATTTCTTCTTCTGTAGTTATAGGTATAATTTCTGTTCTAATAGCGTCAGATGTAAATGTTCCTAGAACAAAACTTGTATAAGAAATTTCCTCTCCATTATCTCCCTGCTTTTTAAACTTAACATTCTTTGCGGTAAGTCTAGAAACGTATTTTAGGCTAATGTTGTTTGTTATTACATTTGGTTCTCCATCAAATTTATCTTTGCTAAATCTATCAAGATATTTCGCAATATTAGCTTCGTTCTTATTTAGTGTAGGAGATTGTGCTGCAGAGGTGATCTCTAATCTTGTAGGAATTGTATCATCATCGTCATCATCATCCAGATAATTAGGAATGCCATCTTCATCTGTATCTAAGTAGCCATCATCTGTAGTAGGATCTCCAGGGTTAGCAATTCTTTCTGTGTTAGTAAGAACATTATCTCCATCATCATCTACATCTAAATAATCTGGAATCGTATCCCCATCGGTATCTTTTCCAGTACCCTTTCCTTCATCTACGTTAGAAATATTATCTCCATCATCATCATCACCTATTAATACGCTGGTAGTAATTTCTAAGAAGGAATCTACATCCCCGGAAACGCTCTTATATTCGTTGATAACTTTAGGAGAACTTGGAGGGATCTCATTACAAAAATATGAACTGGTAACCTCTCCGTCGTAGGTTCTATATATGATTTCATTGTTAGAATTAAGTGCAATTTTAATTACAGCATTGGTATCATTAGTTATCGCGTTAACGGTACTATTTTCTACTAAATAATCCTTAAATTCAGTAGAATTACCGAAAGCAGTTCTATTGGTTTTAAATGAAATAGTTTCATTAATATTGTCATTATTGATATTAAAAAATACCTGAGTTTCATTTTCTCCACATAAGCTTAATGTGCTATCCTCAAAGTCAAAGGTAGAGACAATAAGATCTCCATCACTGCATGAAACTAGAAAAAGACTAATTAAGATAAAGGCAAAGGCACTGCGCATGACTACGGTTTTCAACAAAAATAAACCTTTAAGTTTTTATACGATAGCTTCCTATAAATAATTTTATTTCTTTTATTTTTGTGCCCATGGAAAAAGTATATCTAGACAGCGCGGCAACTACTCAGATGCGCGATGAGGTAATAGATAGAATGATTACTGTAATGAGAGAAAATTACGGAAACCCATCATCTACACATAGTTACGGAAGGTCATCTAAATCTTTAATTGAGAATGCTCGAAAGACTGTAGCAGGGTTCTTAAATGTATCTGCATCAGAAATAGTATTTACTTCGGGAGGTACAGAAGCAGATAATTTAGCTTTAAATTCTGCGGTTAGAGATCTTGATGTGAGAAGAATTATAACATCGCCAATAGAACATCATGCAGTATTATACACTGTAAACCAATTGAGAGAATGTTTTGATGTAGAAATTGTGCATGTAAAAATCACTAAGACTGGTGAGGTAGATCTTGATCATTTAAATGAGCTGTTGCAGGATACTACTAAGAAAACTCTGGTGAGTCTCATGCATGTAAATAATGAAGTTGGAAATATTCTAGATATCAATAAAGTTGGTGGGTTGTGCAAAGCTAATAAAGCTTTATTTCAATGTGATACGGTGCAGTCTGTAGGGCATTTCAACTTAGACTTTGGTAGTATACCGGTAGATTTTACAGCGGTAAGTGCTCATAAATTTCATGGTCCAAAAGGAGTTGGTTTTGCCTTTGTAAGAAAGCATAGTGGCTTAAAACCATTGATATTTGGCGGAGAGCAAGAACGCGGTCATAGAGCGGGAACAGAAAGTGTTCATAATATTGTAGGTCTGGAGGAAGCGCTGAAACTTGCCCACAGAGATATGGATGAAGAAAGAGAGTATATAACTTCTCTTAAGTCCTATTTTATTCAGCGTTTAGAAGATGAAATTCCTGGCATTAAATTTAATGGGAACTCTAAAGATCTTGAGAAAAGCACTTATACTCTAATTAATGTTTGTCTACCAGTTTCTGCGGAAAAGGCCTTGATGTTGTTATTTCAATTAGATCTTAAAGGTATAGCCTGTTCTAAAGGGAGTGCTTGCCAGAGTGGAAGCGATAAAGGTTCTCATGTTTTAAGTGCATTTTTAGAGGAGGAGGATCTTAAAAAACCATCTATTCGCTTTTCTTTTTCTAGATATAATACTAAGGCAGAAATAGATTATGTGATAGAAACTTTGAAGGAGTTTATTGATAAGTAAATGCTTGATATTTAATTTAAAAGCCTCTATTGGTTAAATCATTTGTTTATATCAATAGAGGCTTAATTTTTATGAAATTTTAATTATTTTCTAAAGAAAGTAGCTTCGTAGGTTTTACTATTTCCCACATTATCTGTAACTATAACCTTAAGGATATTTTCGGTTTCTGTTACAACATCATCACTAAAGTCATGAGTGATTGTGTTATTCTTATACTCATATTCCATTAAGATCCATTTTCCATTTACGGTAGCTCTAAAACTATTGATGCCAGAGAGATCATCAGAAATTTTAAGGCTTATATCTTTATTAGAAGATATCCATTGGCCGTCTTTAAAGTTAACCGGATAGATAGAAGGTGCATTCTTATCTGAGGCTAGGGTATAAGTTCCAAAATTTCTAACTCCTGTAGTAAATCTATTCGCTTTCTTTTTAGTGCTGGAGTAGGATGGTCTTCCGCGCTTGTTCAATTTAGCGATAAACATTTTATCTCGATCTTCAGCATTATATTTACTAACATCAAATCCAATGGTAATATAGTTCTGAATAGGAATATTGTCTTCGTTTAGGTAAATGGTGTCTCCCTTAAATTCGATATCCAGGTAAGTATCTTCGTAAAGACTGGATTTAGGTATATATACATCTATAGGGCCATTTTCAGTTGAAAAAGCTTCATTGGCCTGTACAAAATAATCTGTCTTTTTAATATTTTTTGGATTTCTTACAAGGGATTGTTTTCCTTTAATCGGAATTCTAATCATCTTTATATTTCCCTTGAAATCTGCAACACTAATATTAAACATATAATCTAAGCTGTCTTTAATGTCTAAGGTGCCATTATTAACTACTTCTTCGTAGATGCTTAAAGGGTTATTTGAGCCTCTATAAAGCTTTGTTATTCTGCTATTATTACTGCTGTAATATTCATAATCAATAAGTTGATTAATGTGTCGGGTTTCAGCAAATGAGAACTTATCCATTTTTATTTCAAAAACCTTATCTCCATTAAGCTTTGTTTCTATTTTGTAGATTCCGTTTTGATTTGGAGCTCCATCCTGTCTATCAAAAGTGGAAATCCCAAAACCAATTTCGCCACAGGCATCTATTTCTTCGGCTTTAAAGCTTCCATCACTTAAGGGTGTTAATTTTAATCTTTGGCGCTGCGCAGATCCATTTACTTGAGCTTCTTCTCCAAGGGGGTAAACGTAAAGGCTGTTAATGATAGGTGCCTGTGTATCTTTTATATCTATACCAAATAATGCTGGATTCATAGGTCTTTGTTGCCCATCTCTAATTTCAAAATGTAAATGTGGCCCACCGCTTCCGCCGGTATTACCGCTATATGCAATTAAGTCTCCTTGATTTAATGCTAGATCTTTTGCTTCAGGGAAAACTTCTATCTCATAAGATTCTTTGGCATATTGTAGCTTTTTGATATAAGCTTCTATTTCTGGAGAAAATTTCTTGAGATGACCGTATACCGTAGTATATCCATTAGGGTGTTGTATATATAAAGCTTTTCCATATCCATAATTGGAGATATTAATTCTGCTAATATATCCATCACCTGCAGCAATAACATTTATACCTTGTCTCTGCTGTGTTTTAATGTCGAATCCGCTGTGGAAATGATTGGAGCGCAATTCTCCAAAATAACCTGCCAACACCAGATCTATATCTAATGGATTTTTAAAATAATTGGAAGGAATACTAGATTGTGCCTGGGAAATACCTGTAGAAAGAAGGATAAAGATGGCTAGAATTTTCTTCATAGATAACAATGAAATTGAGATTTTTATTGAGATGTAAATATAATTAAACTTTTAAGGATAAGTAACGAGTTTATACTGCGTCAATTGCCCTGAAACTATAGGTTTTTGAAAATAGATTTAAAAGTATTGGGAAATTTCAAGCGGTATGTTAACTTTGTGGGAAGAAGTAGCACGTTGAGCTTTTATGAGTGATTTTAGTGAAATAGTTGATAGTCTTGAAAATAGAATAAGCAAATTGCTTCACAGGTATGATGTACTTAAACAAACACATCATAATGCTGAAGAAGAATTGCAGTTTTTAAAACAAGAGAATCAACGGTTGATTGAAGAAGCAAAGAATTCTGAATATCAAATACAAACTCTAAAGGCAGCTAACGCGATGCTAGGCAGTAAAGATTACAAAAAGGAAACTAAGCTCAAAATAAACAGCTTGATAAGAGAAATTGATCAATGTATTGTTCAATTATCTGAATAAAGAAAATTAATGTCTGATAAGCTTAAAATAAAGATTTCTATTGCAGATAGAGTATATCCGTTAACCATCCAGGCTAGCCAGGAAGAAGGTTTGCGTAAAGCTGCAAAGAAGATCGAGGCAATGATCAAGCAATTTGAGCAAAGTTATGCGGTAAGGGATAAGCAAGATGTATTGGCTATGTGCGCTTTACAATTTGCAGCCCAAACAGAGCAGAAAACTATAGATAATTCCAGCGAGATACAATTGGCAGAAGATAAATTAAAAGCACTTAATGATCTTCTTCAACAACATTTAGCAACATAAGTTCATTTAAATAACACAAAGGTTTACTGCCTGTATTAGTGATTTTATTTTTGATAAACTCAACAAAGATTCTTTAAAAAGGGTGAGTTTTAGTTGTAAAAGCGCGCCGTCATCCAATTTATTGGTAGAACGGATTCTTGATCAGCTTGTTAGCCCTATACTTGTTTTAAGGAGTTTATGCAAAATCAATGCTAATACAGGCTTTTTTTATATAATTAATTCAAATATATGGGTACAACAATAGTTACAATAATAATTTCAGTCATTATAGGAGTTGCAGTAGGATTCGCAATTGCTAAGGTATTAGAGAAGAAGAATGCTTCTAAAATTGTAAAAGGCGCTAAGAAAACAGCTGCATCAATTATAAGAGAAGGAAAATCTGAAGCTGAAAGTATTAAGAAAGATAAAATCCTTCAAGCCAAAGAGAAGTTTATAGAGCTTAAATCTGAACATGAGAAGGTGATCTTAGGAAGAGATAAGAAGATCGGAGAAGCAGAAAAACGTATAAGAGACAAAGAATCTCAATTGTCTAGTGAGCTTGCTAAGAATAAGAATTTAAATAAAGAGATAGACGAAAAGGTTAAAGACTACGACCATAGAAACGAATATCTAGAGAAAAAACAACAAGAGATAGATAAATTGCATGCTAGTAAAGTGCAGCAATTAGAGGTTATATCTGGTCTTTCTGCAGGTGAGGCTAAATCTCAGCTTACAGAGTCTTTAAAAGATGTTGCAAAAGCAGATGCTATGGCACTTATTCAAGATACCATAGAAGAAGCGAAGTTAACCGCTCAACAAGAAGCTAGAAAGATCATTATCAATACCATTCAAAGAATTGGAACAGAAGAGGCAGTAGAAAACTGTGTTTCTGTATTCAACCTGGAGAGTGATGATGTAAAAGGTAGAATTATTGGTAGAGAAGGTAGAAATATTAGAGCGCTAGAAGCTGCTACAGGAGTAGAGATCATTGTAGACGATACACCAGAGGCAATTATTCTTTCATGCTTTGATACGGTAAGAAGAGAGATCGCCAGATTGTCGCTGCATAAATTAGTTACAGACGGAAGAATTCACCCTGCTAGAATTGAAGAGGTCGTTAAGAAGACCAAAAAGATGATCGATGAAGAGATCATTGATATTGGTAAACGTACTGTTATAGATCTTGGAATTCATGGGTTGCATCCAGAACTTATAAAAACTGTAGGTAGAATGAAATATCGTTCTTCTTATGGTCAGAACTTACTGCAACACTCTAGAGAAGTTGCAAAATTATGTGGTGTAATGGCTTCTGAACTAGGTTTAAACCCTAAACTAGCTAAACGTGCAGGATTACTTCATGATATTGGAAAAGTGCCAGATACGGAGACTGAAGTGCCTCATGCTATTTTAGGAATGCAGTGGGCAGAGAAGTATGGTGAAAAAGCTGAGGTTTGTAACGCTATTGGTGCTCACCATGATGAGATCGAAATGAACTCTTTACTTTCTCCTATAGTTCAGGTATGTGATGCGATTAGTGGTGCAAGACCTGGCGCTAGAAGACAGGTTTTAGATTCTTACATACAAAGATTAAAAGATCTAGAAGAAATTGCCTTTGGATTTGGCGGAGTTAAGAAAGCGTACGCTATTCAAGCTGGTAGAGAATTACGAGTTATTGTAGAAAGTGAAAAGGTAACTGATGACAAGGCTGCAAATCTATCTTTTGAGATCTCCCAAAAGATCCAGACAGATATGACGTATCCAGGACAGGTTAAGGTTACGGTAATTAGAGAGACTAGAGCTGTGAATATAGCAAAGTAATTCGCAGATAAAATATATGATTAAAAAAATCCCCGTAATTAATTACGGGGATTTTTTATTGATATAATGAGCAATACCTATTGCTCATTAAAGATATCATTATAAGAATTTCCTTTAGTAACAAAGAATTCTCCAGTAACATATCTAAAGTGTTCGTCCAACTCTGCAATTTGTTGAAGATCTTCTTTCTCCAATTTCACTCCAGTACTTGCTAGATTTTGAATGATCCTCCCTTCATTCGTAGATTTTGGAATTACAGCGGTTCCTCTAAGCATATCCCAATTTATAATAACCTGAGCAGGTGAAGCTCCATGTTTTTTAGCAATATTATTAATCACCTTATTCTCTAATAAAGAAGGCTCGTCCTTGGCTTTCATTTCTGCAGTTCTATCACCACTTCCTAGCGGAGAATAAGCTGTTAAATGAATTCCATTTTTACTGCAGAATTCTAAAAGTTTATTTTGTTGAAGGTAAGGGTGAAGTTCTACCTGATTCATTTCTGGTGCTTCCGCTGCTTTTTCAATTAGATCTTCCAAATTTGGAATACTAAAGTTTGAAACCCCAATATGTTTGGTAAGCTTAGATTTCTTAGCCTCTAACATTTTGTTCCAAGTATCTATTATTGGCGCCTCCTCTAAAGAAAGATAGTCTTCATCATTTTCAGGAAAGGCAACTTCTGGTTTAAAAGCTACTGGCCAGTGAATTAGATAAAGATCTAAATAATCTAATTGAAGATCTTTCAAAGTTTTCTCCAATGCAGGAATTACATCATCTTTTTTATGTGCGTTATTCCATAATTTTGAGGTAATCCATAGATCTTCTCTTTTTACAGTTCCTTCTTTTAAAACTTCTGATAGGGCTTCACCAACTTCTGCTTCATTCCCGTAAGTTGCAGCACAATCTATATGTCTATAGCCATTTTCGATTGCAATCTTAACTGCCTTTTTCACCTCTCCTTTTCCAGATTTCCAAGTTCCCAGGCCAATAGATGGCATTACATCTCCGTTCTTAAATTTTAGTGTTTTCATGCTCTTTTGATTTTTTATAAAATTACAAATCATAAAAGTCAATAGAGAATTCTAAAGCTACTTTAGCACAACTTTAGTAGTTTCTACGGGGGTGGAAAGATGTTATTACTTCTTTTAAATGGCTTTTATCTACGTGCATATAGATCTCTGTGGTAGTAATGCTCTCATGCCCGAGCATTTGTTGAATGGCTCTAAGATCTGCTCCATTCTCTAATAGATGGGTAGCGAAGGAATGTCTGAAGGTATGTGGACTAATCTTTTTATTGATATTAGAAGTTACAGAAAGGTTCTTGACTATTGTAAAGATCATAGCTCTTGTAAGCGAGTTCCCTCTTCGGTTTAGAAAAACGATATCTTGATCTTCTTTTTTAAAAGGAACGTTGCCTCTAGTGTTTGAAATGTATTCTGAAATATAATTTTGTGTGATGTTTCCAATAGGCACAAACCTTTGTTTATTTCCTTTACCGGTAACCTGAATAAATCCTTCCTTGAAATATAGATCTGACAGCTTAAGATTTATAAGTTCAGTAACCCTAAGTCCGCAGCCATAAAGCGTTTCAATAATAGCTTTGTTTCTTTCTCCCTCTGCTACACTCAGGTCTATGCAACCAATTAGCTCATCTATCTCTTCCAAAGATAGGGTGTCTGGCAGCTTTCTTCCTATTTTAGGGGTCTCGATCAATTCCATAGGATTGTTTACTCTATAACCTTCAAAAATTAAATAGTTAAAGAAGCTTTTTAAGCCGGATATTATTCGAGATTGAGTTCTTTCATTTAAGATCTTAGCAATTTCATATATAAACTGCTGTATGATCTTGGTGTCTATTTTTTCGGGTGAAATAGCTATGGAATTGATTTCTAGAAAGTTGATAAGTTTTTGAATATCTAAGGAGTAGTTCACTGCAGAATTCTTTGAAAGTCCCCGTTCTATAAGAAGGTAGTTGTTAAAATCGCCAATTGCTTGTTTCCAGTTCATTAGTTACTTTATTAACATTTTGTGTAAAATCTATTAGCAATACTTTAAGTTTGGCTAACACTTTCTTAACAAAAGTACGACTAATTTTGACCCCGAACTTTAAAACAAAAACAATGAAAAAGTCAATATTAGCAATTGCAATTGCATTTTTAGGAATTAACGCAGCTTCAGCTCAGGAATCTCCATTATTTGGGGTTAAGGGAGGAATTAACTTCTCTAATTTTAGTGGAGATGGAATTAATTCTTATAATGATCCTGATGGGAGAACATCCTTTAATTTAGGTTTATTAGCAGAAATTCCACTATCAGAAAGATTCTCTATTCAGCCAGAGGTTCTATATTCAGGACAAGGTTACGATATTGCAGATAGAAATGATGCAGATGATATTGAGTACCAATTAGATTATATAAATGTACCTGTGCTTGCTAAATTCTATGTTGTTGAAGGTTTGTCTCTAGAGGCAGGTCCACAAGTTGGATTCTTAGTTAATAGTGAAATTGATTATGATCCATCTGGAACAAATGATAACAATTCAATCTCTCTAGATGATGACCAATTTAATAAGGTAGATCTTAGTGTTGCATTAGGAGCATCTTATAAGTTTAGAGGTGGATTTTTTGTAAATGCTAGATACAATGCTGGTTTATCTGATATTTATGATGATTCTGCAAATACTTATTTTGCAAAGGCAGATGCTAAACATTCAGTATTTCAGGCAGGTATTGGGTTTATGTTCTAGAATTTAGATTTATATAAAATGTTTATAAAAGCGGAAGAGAATCTCTTCCGCTTTTTTTTATGGTGTAAATTAATATCTTTATGTTATGAAATTAATGATAATCAACGGTCCAAACCTAAATCTATTAGGAACCAGAGAGCCAGATACCTACGGTAATAAGAGTTTTGAAACGTATTTTTCTGAACTCCAATTTAAATATAGAGAAACAGAACTTTCATATTTTCAGAGTAATATAGAGGGAGAATTAATAGACGAGATTCAAAAGGCAGATACTATTTTTGATGGTATTATCTTAAATGCCGCAGCTTATACACATACGTCCATTGGTATTGGAGATGCTATTAAGGCTATAAGAACACCTGTTATAGAAGTGCATATTTCTAATACATTTTCTAGAGAGAAGTTTAGGCATAAATCTTTTGTGTCACCCAACGCAAAAGGTATCATTGTAGGGTTTGGGTTGAAAAGCTATGAACTTGCCATTCAAAGTTTCTTAGATAAATAAGTAAAATGAAAAAGGCATATTTGAATTGGAGTAGTGGGAAAGATGCTGCTTTTGCGCTATATAAAATTCAACAAGAAGCTGAGCTCTCCATAACGAAATTAGTTACTACTGTAAATTCTGAATCTAATTCAGTTTCTATGCATAATCTTGATGTGCAATTGTTAAAGCAACAAGCAGAGCATTTAGGAATCGAGTTGCACCTTATCAAATTACCAGCTGGGGATGTCTCTATGGTGGATTACAATAAAATAATGAAAGATGCGGTTACTTCTCTTAAAAATGAAGGTTTTAGAATTAGTGTTTTTGGGGATATATTTCTTGAAGATCTAAAAAGATACAGAGAAGAGAAATTACAGGAAATTGGGATGAAAGCCGTTTTTCCACTTTGGAAATTAGATACTAAGGAACTTATTTTAGATTTTATTGCAAAAGGATTTAAAGCCATCACCATCTGTGTAAATGCAAAGGTTTTGAGTAAAGATTTCTGCGGAAGAATTATTGATAAAGACTTTGTTGATTCCCTGCCAGATGGAGTGGATCCTTGTGGGGAAAATGGAGAATTTCACACCTTTGTGTTTGATGGTCCAATTTTCTCAACGCCGGTATCTTATATTAAAGGGGAGGTTTATAAAAAGATCTATTCTGAAGGAAATGAAAATAATACTTGGGATTCCAAATTCTATTATTGCGATTTGCAGTCTGGAATGAAATAAAAAAGCTCCGAAATATTTCGGAGCTTTTTTGTTATAATTTATTTAAATCCTTATAGGTGAATTACTTCATCATAAGCAGCTGCTACAGCTTCCATTACCGCTTCACTCATAGTTGGGTGAGGGTGAATGGTTTTTAATACCTCATGTCCTGTAGTTTCCAGTTTTCTTCCTAAAACCGCTTCTGCGATCATATCTGTAACTCCGGCACCAATCATATGGCAACCTAACCACTCTCCATATTTAGCATCAAAGATCACTTTTACAAAACCATCTGGAGTTCCGGCAGCTTTGGCTTTACCCGAAGCAGAGAAAGGAAATTTTCCTACTTTAAGTTCGTATCCAGCTTCTTTAGCTTGCTTCTCTGTCATTCCAACACTCGCAATCTCTGGAGTTGCATAAGTACAACCAGGAATATTTCCGTAGTCTATAGCTTCTACATTCATTCCGGCGATCTTTTCTACACAGGTAATTCCTTCAGCAGAAGCAACGTGAGCTAAAGCAGGACCTGCAACAACATCACCAATAGCATAAATTCCTGAAACGTTGGTTTGATACCACTCGTTTACAACAATTTTATCTTTATCTGTCTTGATGTTCAATTCTTCAAGACCAATATTTTCAATATTTGTTTTAATTCCCACAGCAGAAAGTACGATGTCTGCTTCTAATGTTTCTTCTCCTTTTTTGGTTTTTACTTTAGCTTTAATCGTTTTCCCAGAAGTATCAACACTCTCTACAGAAGAGTTGGTCATTACTTTAATTCCGGCTTTTTTCACGCTACGTTCAAATTGCTTAGAAACTTCTTCGTCTTCTAAAGGAACTAAATTTGGTAAGAATTCAACAATAGTTACCTCTGTACCCATTGCGTTATAAAAATGAGCGAATTCTACTCCAATTGCTCCAGAACCTACAACAATCATAGATTTTGGTTGCTCTTTAAGCGTCATTGCCTCACGGTAGCCAATTACTTTTTTACCATCTTGTTTAAGACTTGGTAATTCTCTAGATCTTGCTCCTGTTGCAACTATGATATGATCTGCTTCTACTTCAGAAGTTTTATCATTCTCATCTGTAACAACAACTTTTTTACCCGCTTTAAGTTTTCCGTATCCTTTAATTACATCAATTTTGTTCTTCTTCATCAAGAACTGAACACCTTTGCTCATTCCTTCTGCAACATCACGGCTACGTTTTACAACCGCTCCAAAATCTTTATCAGGATTTTCAAGTTTCAATCCGTAATCTTCAGCATGATTTAAATAATCAAATACCTGTGCGCTTTTAAGAAGTGCCTTTGTTGGAATACAACCCCAATTAAGACAAACTCCACCAAGACTTTCTTTTTCGATAATAGCGGTTTTGAAACCTAATTGTGAAGCGCGTATGGCAGTAACATAGCCTCCCGGACCACTTCCTAAAACAATAATATCGTATTTACTCATATTCGGAATTTTTTATGACAGTTTAAGAAGTTGCGAATTTAAGGAATAATAGGCTAAACTGAAAGTGTTTAAAAACTTAGATACGCAACAAGATTATTTGATTAAAATAAAAAAAGCTTACTCAATTAGGAGTAAGCTTTTTTAACAAGTTTAATGTTATATTAATGAGATATACTCATCGTCTTAATTTCAGACTGATCTAAATTAAGTGCGTTAAGAACTGCACTCATATTAGATAGATCTACAGAAGTGTCTTTTGCAAATTCTGCTGGTACCACTACAACTCTTAATACCTGATTATCTGTATAACTTGAGTCTAAGGTTGCAAAATCTACAGTTCCTTCTAAGTACATTAATACATTAAAGTAGGTATAATCAAAATTATATTGAAGTGCTTCGCCATTTATAAAATATGTTTGCGGCATTTGTCTCCAAACCTCAACCGGAGCACCATCGGCAACTCCATCTTCACCTGTTTTTAAGTAAACCAAAACTGCATCTGTTTCAAAAACTTCTAGATTGTAATCATTGAAATTAATTCCAAGTTCGTAGTTGTTACCGGCGGTAAAATCACTTTCAATGTCTATAACAGATCCTATTAAACCATCTGCACCAGCAGGTCCTTGTGGTCCTTGAGGTCCTTGATCACCATCGCTGCTACAAGAAGTTAACGTGATTGCAGCTAAAAATAAAAGTATAAATGTCTTTTTCATAGTTTGTTGTTTTATATTATTGTTCAAATTCAATACTTGCGGAGTTTACGCAGTAGCGCTGTCCAGTATTTGTTGGGCCATCATCAAAAACATGACCTAAGTGACTTCCACAATTAGCGCATAGAATCTCAGTTCGTAACATTCCAAAAGTTCTATCCTGAATGTATTCTACACTACCTTCAATAGATTCATCAAAACTAGGCCAACCACAACCACTTTCAAATTTAGAATTGCTCTCAAACAATTTAGCATCGCAAGCAGCACAGTGGTAATCTCCATTATCTGCAAAGTGAAGATTATATTTTCCCGTATGCGGAGCTTCCGTTCCTTTTTGTCTTAGGACCCTAAATTGTTCTTCAGAAAGTTTCTCTTTCCATTCTGATTCTGGTTTTTCTATATTATATTTCTTCATAGAATATTATTTTTTTGAAGGTTTAAACTCCATTGCTACTCCGTTCATACAATATCTCTTTCCTGTTGTTTCTCTTGGACCATCGTTAAAAACATGTCCTAAATGTCCGCCACAATCGGCACAAATTACCTCATCTCTGGCATAGCCTAATTTTTTGTCAGATCCAATATAAAGCGCGTCATCACTCACGGGCTTGTCAAAACTTGGCCAACCCGTTCCGCTTTCAAATTTGCGAGCAGTGGTATAAAGTTCGTTCCCACATGCGGCACAAACAAAGGTTCCCGGATCCTTAATTTTGTTCAAATCACTAGAGAAAGGCGGCTCTGTTGCAGCATGTCTTAAAACTTGGTAAGCTTCAGGGCTTAATTCTGATTTCCAATCTGCATCAGATTTTTCTATTTTAAAGGCTACATCACCTTTCTGTTCTTTCTTCTGCGCATTTCCATTACAACTAAAGGTTACAACTGCTAGAAGAACTAGAATTAACTTTTTCATCTTTATTTTTTTACTAAAATTACAAAGATTATACCACGATGAACGTTGTGGTTTTGTTAATAACCTCTGGGTCTCCAAGTATCTTTCTATGACCAAGTCCTTTAGTCAGGAATAATTCTGAATTTTCTAAGTTATCAGAAATTTCATGTGCAGAACTTATATGGACATCTACATCATCTTCGTCATGAATAATAAGCGTTGGGATCTTAACCTCCTTGGCAGAAATTGCCCCAGAATAGTTATCCATGTTCTCGCCGTATCTCTCATCAAAATAGGATTTCATTTTTTCTGCTACATCCTCATTTAATTTCATATTTCTTGCAAACTCTTTAGTAATATGAGTAACACTATTAGCAGTGCCTATAATCACCAATCTTTTAATATCGAAACCATCTTTTGCAGCCCTTAACAGAGACATTCCTCCTAGAGAATGTCCTATCGCCGCTTCAAAAGGACCATATTTTTTTGAAATATGATGGATAGATTCAATAAAGAAAGGCATCATACTAACTTTACCAGAAGCTTTACCATGTGCCGGTGCATCAAAACTAACTACACTATATCCTTTTTCTAATAGGGCCTTGGCAATTAGAGAAAGTTGAGTTCCTCTGCCGCTCCAACCGTGTACCAGAAGGACTTTTTTTGGAGAGGTGCCATAAGTGTAAATAATAATTTCTCTATTTATAGAAGACACCATGATCTTTTCCTGAATTGATCTAGCATCCATTTCTTTTTCTCTTTCAGGTAATTTATACTTAAAGGGAGTAAGAAATAAACGAGCCGCAAATCTACTTGCTAAAAAGGGGGAGATCTTGGTAAGAATCTTTCCGATAGTAAAAATATATTTTGGAGTAAGTAAAACCTGAACAGGTTTTTTGTGAGAGTGCTTTTTTGCCATATTATTATAAATCCGAAAGGTACTAATTTGTTGGATAATAAGCGATCTGGGTTGCTTCGAGATTCTATTCATGAAATTTGGTATCATTTTTGAAAAATGTTAATTGTTAAAGCAAGCATAAACTTTTTAAGGCTAGCGTTACGCTTTTGTACATTTATCGATCTAAAACCAATAATTATGAAAATTAAATCACTATTAATAGTTGTACTTGCTGTGTCTACAGTATTAGGTTGCAAAACAAATCCTTTTACCGGTGAGAAGAATTTGAATTTTGTATCTAATGAGCAAATTTTCCCGGCATCTTTCGCTCAGTATGATCAGTTTTTAACTGAAAATGAAGTTGTTACTGGTACTAAAGAGGCCCAAATGGTTAAAAACATAGGGCAGAAAATCGTAACAGCGTCAGAAAGATATTTAAACGCTAATGGATACCAAGGGTACCTTAAAGATTTCGCATGGGAGTTTAGTCTTGTAAAAGATGATGCAGTAAACGCATTTGCAATGCCAGGAGGAAAGACAGTGGTTTATACAGGAATTCTTCCTATAGCTAAAGATGAAACTGGATTAGCAGTAATTATGGCTCATGAGGTAGCCCACGCCTTGGCAGATCATGGTGCTCAGCGTATGAGTGCTGGTCAATTACAACAATTAGGCGCAGTAGCAGGTACCGTTGCTCTTAGTGGTAAAAGTCAACAAACTCAACAAATATTTGCACAAGCTTATGGATTAGGTTCTCAAGTAGGGGTAATGTTGCCTTTTAGCAGAGGTCATGAATCTGAAGCAGATCATATTGGTCTTACTTTAATGGCTATTGCTGGTTATAATCCAGATGAGGCTGCACAATTGTGGGAAAGAATGCAAGCTAACTCTGGAGGACAAGCTCCACCAGAATTTTTAAGTACACACCCTTCTAATCAGACAAGAATTAATAATCTTACACAATGGGCACCTCAAGCTAAAGTTGAAGCTAGAAAATACGGTGTAACCTCATTTAAATAAGATTCAAAAAAATATAAAGTATTAAAGCTACCTTCATAAGGTAGCTTTTTCTATTTTTAACAAATGGAAAACCTTCAAAAAGGGAGTAAAAAATTGTTAAATGCTTGGGCATTTTATGATTGGGCAAACTCCGTTTATAGTCTTGTTATAACTTCAGCAATCTTCCCAATATTTTATGGGGCCATTACTATTATTAAGAATGACGAAGGACAAATTATAAGTGATAAAGTTCAATTTTTAGGTTTCAACTTAAATAATGATTCTCTAATAAGTTATGTTACCGCACTTGCATTTTTAGCGGTTTCAATTTTAAGTCCGTTCTTATCTGGAATCTCAGATTACGTAGGAAATAAAAAATCGTTTTTAAAGTTCTTCTGTTATCTAGGAGCTATTTCCTGCATAGGTTTGTTCTGGTTCAGTTTAGATTACTTGTGGTTTGGCCTATTATGTTACTTTCTAGCTTTAATAGGATTTTGGTCTAGCTTAGTTTTTTATAATTCTTATTTACCAGATATAGCATTTCAAGAACAACAAGACAAAATTAGTGCGAAAGGCTTTTCTCTAGGATATATTGGAAGTGTGATCTTGCTTATTATCTGCTTGGTAATGATCTTGAAGTTTGAATGGTTTGGATTTGAAGATGAAGGTTTACCTACTAGGCTATCTTTTGTTTTAACTGGGGTTTGGTGGATAGGTTTTAGCCAATACACTTATTATTATCTGCCAAAAGGAAATAAGAAACAGAAAATTACCAAGAATGTACTTTTTAATGGATATAAGGAACTTAGAAAAATATGGAATTCCCTTACACATCATAAAAGATTAAAGAGATATCTCGTTGCTTTTTTTACATATAGCATGGCTGTACAAACTGTAATGCTTATTGCAACTTATTTTGGCATTGAAGAATTAAATTGGGGAGATCAGGATCCTACCACAGGTTTAATTGTGAGTATCCTACTAATACAACTGGTTGCTGTTTTTGGAGCAACTCTTACTTCTAGGCTTGCAATAGTAATAGGAAATATAAGAACCTTAATTATTTTAAATATTTTCTGGATCGTAATATGTGTATATGCCTATTTTATAATTACTCCTCAAGACTTTTATGTTGCTGCTGCAGGCGTTGGTCTTGTCATGGGAGGAATCCAGGCATTATCTAGGTCTACCTATTCTAAAATGCTCCCTATTAACACGCTAGATACTGCAAGTTATTTTAGCTTTTATGATGTTGCAGAAAAAATTGGAATTGTAATAGGAATGCTTCTATACGGAATAGTAGCGGAGATCACAGGTAGTGTGAGAAGTTCTATATTATTTTTAGTAATCTTCTTTGTAATAGGCGTTATTTTATTGCTTAGAGTTCCTAAAGAAGAAAGCATAAAAAAAGACCCGTTAGCAGCGTAACAGGTCTTCAGCATTGTAAGATTAATTTTGCTAGTATTTTGAAATATCTCCAGAACCAAAAGTTTTAAAATTCTGCTTCTCCGGATTTCCCTTATAAGTTATATCCCCGGAACCGGAGACTTTAGCTTCTAGAGATTTAGACGCGCTAATTTCAATATCCCCAGAACCGGAAACAGCTGCTTCAACATCTTCTGCATTCAATTGAAAAGCTTGAAAATCACCGGAGCCGGTTACTGCACAATTTAAAGATTTAGTGCTTCCAGAGAGCATTATATCTCCAGATCCTGTAACACCACTTTTAACCTCTTTGGCATAGATGTTCAATTTAATATCACCAGAACCTGTAACGTTCACTGTTAAATATTCAGATTTTATTCTATCCTTGTTCCAGATATCTCCGGAGCCTGTAAGGGTTACTTCATTTATATCTTCAAAGGGCACCGTTATTTTAATGGTCTTATTATTAGAAGATTGAATAGAAACTCCTTTTTCTACTGAGATCTTAAGCTTACCATTTTCTACCACCGTGGTTATATATTCTAATAAATTACTTTCGCCTTCTATAGTTAATGCACCTTCTTTACCGGCAATTAATTCAACATTCATCGATCCTACTAGGGCAACTCCTTCATAATTTCCCGTAGATCTTTTTTCACTGGTCATTTTACCATTCCCTTTAATGGTTTTACTGCCAAACCATTGTGCGTTCATAGTAGATATTCCTAGTAACATTATTGCTATAATAATTGATAATCTTTTCATTGGTGTTGTTTTTTAGTTATAGTTATTTTGTTTAATTTTTTCTGAAAGAGACGCTGCCATAGCTGGCTTTCACTCTAATATTGCTGCTGCTATTTGCATTTAGATAATATCCGGAGAAACTTTTATCTGAAGAGCTGGAATTCTGTTTTCTAATTTCGAAATTATCCAAGCCTTTTACTCCACCGTATGAAGTATTTACATCAAAATTGAAAGCTTGGTCTGAGGCATATCCAATTTTTACTCCTGTATAATCTGTGTTTAACGAAATATCTCCGGCACCTTTTACTATTTTATCAATAGAAACGCTACCATAATCAAAATTAAGATCTGCATTTTGATGAATCTGACCAATTTTTGTACTAAGGTAATCTCCGGAACCAGAAACTCTCTTCACCTTTCCCACTGTTAAGCTTCCATAATCACAACTAAATTTTAAAAGCTCTACTTTATTAAATTGGGAATTTGTATAGTCTGCAGAGAGGTCTATAGAATTTGCATCTTCTATAGTAAATTCAGAATAATCTGCACTTATCACCGCTTTGTTCACAAATCCAAAATGACTATTTCTGGAATAATCAAAGCTAATCCTATTACTATTTCCTCGTAATTCTCCAATATCTATTGTGCCATAATCACAACTAATCTTAGAATCCCCGGTTAATTTGTCTAAATATATATTTCCGTAATCATTACTAATATCTATGTTGTTGGTAATTGGAGCCTTAATAATATAATTTACTTCCATATTAACATTGTTACTATTTTCAAAAAGAATATCCCACCAGGAATTATTCTCGTTCTTAGAAAAATAGGTTTTAGCGCTTACGTAGGAAGAACCTTGATTGAACTCTATTCGAATATCTTCCAATTTTTGACGGACTTTATCCTCATCATCGCCATTAGTCTTAATGAGCACTTCTATACTCACTGTATTTTTGTCCCATGTAGTGATGTCTATATTTCCGTAGCTGTTGTCAATTTTAAGCAGGTCGTTGGCAGAAACATTGAATTGTTTAGAAACCTTCTTCTGTTTAGTATGTCTCCCATTCATTTCTCCTGAAACCGGTGAATTTTTGGCAAATATAATACTTGGCAGTATTGCTAATAGAAACAGCAGTTTATATATAATTGTTCTCATCTTTAAGGTTTTTAAGTTCATTAATTTCATCTATTCTAGATAAAACGTTATTTAATATATCTATACGTTGTTGAAGGTTAGAGACCATTGCAAAAATTACACGCTTATCTTTGCCGCTACTGTTTAAATCGTCTTTCAGTTTGGTATATTCTATATCCAGCCTTTTCATTTGTGCTAATGCATCTTTAATAACTGCCTCTGTTGCTGGAGATTTAGCGGTATTTACCTTCTCTAATTCAGTTTTTATTAACTGGTTGTAAAAATGTTGAGTTTCTTTCATTTCTGGAGAAACTGCCGCTAGATCGGTATTTTCTGTAGCCAGTTTTGGAGCCCATAGATTTCCTGTAAGTAAGATCACCAAAATTATACTCGCAGCAACTGCTACAATTGGAGCCCATAGCGTTCTAAGCTTATAATGATTTTTAGGTTTTGAATCTTCATGGTGCTTCAACTTTTCTAAAAACCTATCTTGATGACCATTAGCAGGCTCTACAAGATCAAAATCCTGATCTTTAAATAGCTCGTTTATATCTATATCTCTATTTTTCATTTTCTAATAATTTTGCTCTCAAGCTTTCTTTCGCTCTAGAAATTGTTGTTCTGCAATTAGCGGCACTAAGTTTCATGATCTCGCAGATCTCTTCATAATCATAGCCTTCAATTAAATGTAAATGCAGAATGATCCTGTAATTATTCTTCAGGCATTTCATTGCATTTAGAACTTTTAAAACTTTAGAATTGATTTGATCTTCATTATGATCTATTCCTTCATCATCAAATACATCATTTTTAAATTCATCTTGATAAGAAACTTCCTGATATTTAGATCTTTTATTAAATGAATTAATGCTTAGGTTCACCACGATTCTTTTTAACCAAGCACCAAAAGTTGATTTTCCTTTAAAACTTTTAATTTTAGCAAAAGCCTTTATAAAAGCTTCTAGCATTATATCTTCCGCTTCTGCACTGTTGTTAACAATTCTAAGTGCGGTATTATACATTGCTCTGTAATATTTATTATATATTTCTAACTGCGCACGTTGCTCGCCTTTGCGACATCGCAATATCAAATCGTCTATATAATTAATAGTTGTTATCAAGAAAATTCCCTTAGCTCTATTATAAAGATAGTCTTCAAATTAAATTGTTACAGTTTTAATAAAATAATTTAGCTAATAATAGGTGGCACAAGAATTGAATTGATTAAAAAGATAAGTCCTTTTAGAGCAGCGGTTTTGTAACCCCAGCAATTTAGAGGCCTTAAGACAGATTGAATAATAAACTGTAATGACAGTTTGACCTAAAAAACGATATGGCTAAATCAAAATTATTAAATATTGACAGTTTGTCATTTCAAGGAATAGATGAAGATGCAGAATTAATTCCTTTAATGACGCCTGAAGACGAAGAAGAGATAAATAAAGAAGAGCTTCCTAACGCGCTTCCTATATTACCCCTAAGAAATACAGTATTATTCCCAGGAGTTGTGATACCTATAACTGCAGGAAGAGATGCATCTATTAAACTAATTAATGATGCTAATAATGGGGATAAGGTTATTGGAGTTGTAGCTCAAAAAGATGAAGAAGTCGAGAACCCTAAGGATAAAGATATTTTTAAGACTGGGGTAGTAGCTCGGATCTTACGAGTGTTAAAAATGCCTGATGGAAACACAACAGTGATCATTCAGGGAAAAAAACGCTTTGAGATTGAAGAGATAATTTCTGAGACTCCTTATATAACTGCTTCTATAAAAGAAGTTCCTGAAGCAAGACCAGAACAGGAAAATGCTGAGTTTGGTGCGATCATAGAATCAATAAAAGAACTTGCTTTGCAAATTATTAAGGGAAGCCCTAATATTCCCACGGAAGCTTCTTTTGCAATAAAGAATATTGAAAGTCCTTCTTTCTTGATAAATTTTGTTTCTTCTAATATGAACCTTACGGTAGAGGAGAAGCAGAAACTATTGGAGAACAATGATCTTAAAGGAAGAGCATTAGCTACCTTGAAATATATGAATGTTGAATTTCAGAAATTGGAATTGAAGAATGACATTCAAAGCAAGGTTCAAAGCGATATGAGCCAGCAGCAGCGTGAGTATTTCTTACATCAGCAAATGAAAACCATTCAAGAAGAGTTGGGGGGAGTTTCTCAAGACGATGAGTTGGAAGAAATGAGAATGCGTGGCAAGAAGAAAAAGTGGAGCGAGAAAATTAAGAAGCACTTTAATAAAGAGCTTTCTAAGATGCAGCGAATGAATCCACAGGTAGCCGAATATAGCATTCAAAGAAATTACTTAGATCTGTTCTTGGATCTTCCTTGGGATGAATTCAGTAAAGATAAATTTGATCTTAAAAGAGCTAAAAGAATTCTAGACAGAGATCATTACGGGTTAGATGATGTTAAGGAACGTATTATAGAATACCTAGCAGTGTTAAAATTGCGTAATGATATGAAGTCTCCAATTCTATGTTTATACGGTCCTCCGGGAGTTGGTAAAACATCTTTAGGTAAATCTGTAGCAGAAGCCTTGGGAAGGGAATATGTACGTATTTCTTTAGGTGGTTTAAGAGATGAAGCAGAGATTCGTGGACATAGAAAAACCTACATCGGTGCGATGCCTGGTAGAATAATTCAGAGTTTGAAAAAGGCTGGTACTAGCAACCCTGTGTTTGTATTAGATGAAATAGATAAGTTATCTAATGGTCATAACGGAGATCCATCTTCAGCATTATTAGAAGTACTAGATCCCGAGCAAAATAGTGAGTTTCATGATAACTTCTTAGAAATGGGGTTTGATCTTTCTAAGGTGATGTTTATTGCCACTGCTAATAATATGTCTACCATTCAACCTGCACTTAGAGATAGAATGGAAATCATTAATGTTACAGGATATACTATTGAAGAAAAGGTTGAGATCGCCAAGCAACACTTATTGCCTAAGCAGTTGGAAGAGCACGGGCTTACCAAGGATAACATAAAAATTGGTAAAGCGCAGCTAGAGAAAATAGTTGAAGGTTATACAAGAGAATCTGGTGTGCGTGGTTTGGAGAAGCAAATTGCCAAAATGGTAAGATATGCGGCTAAGAATATTGCCATGGAAGAAGAGTATAACGTTAAGATAACTAATGAAGATGTTATCAAAATTTTAGGAAGTCCTAGAATGGAGAGAGATAAATACGAGAATAACGAAGTAGCCGGAGTAGTTACAGGTTTGGCTTGGACTCAAGTTGGAGGAGATATTTTATTTATTGAATCTATACTATCTAAAGGTAAAGGGAACTTAAATATAACCGGAAACTTAGGAAAAGTGATGAAGGAATCTGCAACTATCGCTATGGAATATATTAAAGCAAATGCAGATATTCTTGGATTAGATGCAGAAGTATTTGAGAAATATAATGTACATATTCATGTGCCAGAAGGTGCTACTCCAAAAGATGGTCCTAGTGCAGGAATAACAATGCTAACTTCTTTGGTTTCATTATTTACTCAAAGAAAGGTGAAAAAGAATATAGCAATGACGGGTGAGATTACACTTAGAGGAAAAGTTCTACCTGTAGGAGGAATCAAAGAAAAGATACTTGCTGCTAAGCGCGCAAGAATTACCGAGCTTATTTTGTGTGAAGAGAATAAGAGAGATATTGAAGAGATAAAAGCAGAATATCTTAAAGGTCTTACCTTTCACTATGTAAAAGACATGAGTGAAGTAATAACCTTAGCGCTCACAGATGAGAAAGTGAAGAACGCAAAAACTTTATAAACATAAACCCGGCTAATGGCCGGGTTTTTTATTAAATGATACATCTGATTATGTATTTTTGCACTGTAATTTCAATCAATTAAAAAATCAATTTTGACAGATCATAAAATCACCATAGCGATAGACGGATTTTCTTCTACAGGAAAGAGTACTGTAGCTAAACAAATTGCAAAAGAATTAGGCTATGTATACGTAGACTCTGGTGCTATGTATAGAGCTATAACATTATATGCGTTAAGAAATTCCTTTATAACCGAGACCTCTTTTGATAAGGAATCTTTAATTGAAAAGTTATCTGAAATTACATTGAAATTCAAATTCGATGAAAACTTAGGTTTTGCAGCAATTTATCTGAATGATGAAAATGTAGAAGATGAAATTAGACAAATGAAGGTTTCAAACTTCGTTAGTCAAGTGGCAGCAGTGCCAGAGGTAAGAGTGAAATTAGTACAGCAACAGCAACTTTTAGGAAAAGAAAAAGCGGTAGTTATGGACGGTAGAGATATAGGAACTGTTGTATTTCCCGATGCTGAACTTAAGTTGTTCATGACAGCAACTGCAGAAGAAAGAGCTAAGCGTCGCTTTAAAGAAATGGAAGAAAAGGGTGATAAAGTGAAATATGATGAGGTTCTAAAAAATGTTACGGAAAGAGATCATTTAGATACTACTAGAGAAGATTCTCCTTTAATTAAGGCAGATGATGCTATAGAAATAGATAATTCTTCACTAACCTTAGAGGAGCAATTCCATACCTTACTGAATCTTGCAAATGAGGTAATTGCTAAACAAAAATAAGTTGGAATAATAATGTCTAAGGCTAAACTTCCAAATTCGCTATTGTACCTAATGGCTGTTGGAGCTGGGTTGGTAGTTGCTAACAACTATTATAATCAACCACTTTTAAATCTAATTGCAGATACCTACAATGTTAAAGAAACCGCGGTAAGTAATATTCCTTTATTTACTCAGATAGGTTATGCTTTAGGATTATTATTTATAATTCCTCTGGGAGATAAATATCCAAGAAAGAAATTAATTCTTATAGATTTTATTGCCATCGTTATCAGTTTATTAGCTGCTGCTTTAGCTCCATCCTTATTAATATTAACCATTGCCAGTTTCTTTATCGGTTTTTCATCAGTAGTCCCACAACTCTTTGTACCCATGGCAGCTCAGTTAGCTTCGGAAGAAAGAAAGGGTAGGGCTATAGGAATTGTAATGAGCGGTTTGCTTATTGGAATTCTTGGAAGTAGATTCATTAGCGGAATGGTAGGGGAATATCTTGGTTGGAGAGCCATGTATTATATAGCTACAGGAATTATGCTTGTTTATTGGGTACTGCTTAAATACAAATTACCAGAACTAGCTCCAGATTTTAAGGGCACGTACGCTCAATTAATGAGATCTATAATTCATTATTTTAAGTCTGAAAGTTCTGTGAGATTGGCTGCTGTAAGAGGAGGATTAGGGTTTGCAGGGTTTAGTGCCTTTTGGACTACGCTGGTTTTTCTTATGGAAGATTCTTTTAATTATGGTAGTGCGGTTACAGGTGCCTTTGGAATTCTAGGAATAGCAGGAGCGCTTGCAGCAACAGTCATGGGCAAACTAAGCGATAAAATGAATAAGAATAAACTTATTACCATCTCTACCATTATAATGATCTTGGCTTGGGGAGTTTTTGAGTTTTCAGGAACTACTATTGTTGGGTTAGTTATAGGAGTACTTTTAGTTGATATGGGTTTACAATCTTTACATATTACCAATCAGAATATCATCTTTTCAAAGAATCAAGATGCCAGAAATAGGATCAATACTATCTATATGGTTGGATACTTTATAGGGGGAGCTATTGGTACTACTTCAGGAGCATATGCCTGGCAAGAATTTGGATGGACAGGCGTTGCCACACTTGGTATGATCTATTCTGTACTGATTCTAATTTTTCATTTTTTATTCAAAAATTCTGTTTCTTAATACAGAATAATCAAATGTTTGAATTTTAAAAAATTAGTTGTATTTTTGCACTCCTTTTCGGCAATAGTATAGGAAAAGAAAAGGGACTGAAAATCAAATAAATAATCGCTTCTACGTTTTTTAATTGCCATAATTTTTCCTGAATAAAAGCATAGAATACAAATATTACAATCAGCAATGGCTGAAGAAACAAAAAATCAAGACGTTCAAGAATCTAATGTTCAGGCGGTAGCCGGACTAGACAACGATTCTCAACCAACTGCAGCTGCACAACAGGCAAACCCTGAAAAATTCTTAGCAGACTTTAACTGGCACAATTACGAAGAAGGAATTGACCCGGTTGATGATTCTAAATTAGAAGAATTTGAGCAGTTAGTAGCAGAGAATTTTGTAGATACTTTGGACGATGAAGTTGTAACAGGAACTGTAATTAATATTACAGATCGTGATGCAATTATCGACATTAACGCGAAGAGTGAAGGAGTTATTTCTCTTAACGAATTCCGTTACAACCCAGACCTTAAAGTAGGAGATGAGGTAGAAGTTTTAATTGATGTGCGTGAAGATGCAACAGGACAATTAATTCTTTCTCACCGTAAAGCTCGTGTGATCATGGCTTGGGATCGTGTGAATAAAGCACATGATGAAGCATTAATAGTAAATGGTTTTGTTAAATGTCGTACTAAAGGTGGTATGATCGTAGATGTATTTGGAATTGAAGCATTCTTGCCAGGTTCTCAAATAGATGTGAAGCCAATTAGAGATTACGATGCTTACGTAGGAAAAACAATGGAATTCAAAGTTGTGAAAATCAACCACGAATTTAAGAACGTTGTAGTATCTCACAAAGCGCTTATCGAAGCAGATATCGAAGAGCAGAAAAAAGAGATCATCGGTCAATTAGAAAAAGGTCAAGTATTAGAAGGTACTGTGAAGAATATTACTTCTTACGGTGTGTTTGTTGATCTTGGTGGTGTAGATGGATTAATCCACATTACAGACCTTTCTTGGTCTCGTATCAACCATCCAAATGAGATCGTAGAACTAGATCAAAAATTAAACGTTGTAATTCTTGACTTCGATGAAGCTAAAACAAGAATTCAATTAGGTCTTAAACAATTACACAAACACCCATGGGAAGCTCTTGATGAGAACCTAAAAGTTGGTGATAAAGTAAAAGGTAAAGTTGTTGTAATCGCAGATTACGGAGCATTTATTGAAGTTGCTGAAGGTGTAGAAGGTCTTATCCACGTTTCTGAAATGTCTTGGAGCACTCACTTAAGATCTGCACAAGATTTCGTGAAAGTTGGGGATGAGGTTGAAGCTCAAATCTTAACTTTAGATCGTGATGACAGAAAAATGTCTCTTGGTATTAAGCAATTATCTCAAGATCCATGGACTGATATTACTTCTAAATATCCTGTAGGTTCTAAGCACACAGGTATTGTACGTAACTTTACAAACTTTGGTGTATTTGTTGAATTAGAAGAAGGAATTGACGGACTTATTTATATTTCTGATCTTTCTTGGACTAAGAAAATCAAGCATCCGTCTGAATTCACTAACGTTGGTGATAAATTAGAGGTTGTTGTATTAGAATTAGATGTTGAAGGACGTAAGCTAAGTTTAGGTCACAAACAAACTGAATCTAATCCTTGGGATAAATACGAAACTGAGTTTGCTGTAGGTACAACTCATACTGCTGAAATTTCTGAAATTGTAGACAAAGGAGCGACTATCGACTTTAATGAAGATATCACTGCATTTGTTCCTACTCGTCACCTTGAAAAAGAAGATGGTAAGAAATTGAAAGCTGGAGAGTCTGCAGAATTCCAGATCATAGAATTCAATAAAGAATTCAAACGTGTGGTTGCGTCTCATACTGCTATCCACAAAGAAGAAGAGCAAGAAATTGTGAAGCAAGCCGCTAAAAAAGCAGCTTCTCAAAACAGTAGCGATAAAACCACTATTGGTGATGTAAATGCTGAACTTCAAGCATTGAAAGATAAAATGGAAGGGAAGAACTAATCCTTTTATAATATCATAAATAAGAAAAGCCTCCTGAATAAGGAGGCTTTTTTATTTAAAGATTTTCGAGATGTTTTAAAAAAACTTTGATAATTAATTAGAAGTTTTTAAAACTATCTTAATTATATAATTCCTGAGCTTTCCAAACCACCTTTACTGCAGATATCTTCTCTAATCCCAATCTACAGTAATTAAAGACTTCAAAATCATTGTTCTTGTAAAACTGTAGTGGAGACATATAAGCTTCTCCAGATCTTAATTTTTCATTGTTATGATCTATTACCCACCCATTGAGCTCTAAGTGCTTTTGCTTTGCCATATTAAGCAGTTTCCTTCCTAAACCTTGTTTTTGAATGGTAGAGGCTAATATCAAAGCAAACCAATTTTCTTCACTTCTTATAAATGTAAAGAACCATCCTATTAATTCTCCGGAAGTATTTAAAACAAGTACATGTTCTATATTTTCCTTAGTATGTAAATATTCCTTGAAATGAAACATTTTATCAATATAGAGCTTCTCCGGATATTCATTATTCCAGAGTAACTTAAGCTCTTCAAGCTGTTTGGCACTTAATATTTTAGTTTCAACAAATTCCATACAATTATTAAGGTACTTCAACTCCCATGGAGGCAGAATATATTTTATACCAATGTTCTAATGTTAAAGGCAGTTGTGAGGCATCTACAGCGGTCTTAATTCTATTAATATTTCCTGTGCCAATTATTGGGAGTATTTTTGCAGGATGCTTTAAAAGCCAGCTGTAAATTACTTTATCCAATTTATCTTGTTGCAAATCATGAGCCACTTCCTGTATAGCGGTAAGAACTCTTTTTCCTTTATCTGATTTGGGTTTTAGAATTTCACCGCCGGCAAGTGGAGACCAAGCCATTGGTTTAATATTGTTTTCAATTAGATAGTTAATATTATTATTCTCAAAATGTTCTAAACAGTAAGGAGAGATCTCAATTTGATTAGTTACTAATTTATCTTCTAATCTTGAATTCAACATACTAAATTCTTGAGGCGTAAAATTGGAAACTCCAAAATGAAGCACTTTTCCTGAATTTTTAAGATGATTAAAAGCTTTGGACACTTCATCTGGATCAAAAAAAGGGGCAGGTCTATGCAATAATAAAAGATCTAATCTATCTGTATGTAATTGTTTCAAAGAATTTTCTGCAGAAGACACAATATGTTTATAGCTGTAATCATAATGTTTGATAGTTCTCTGCGGATATTTTTCAGAAATTAATTTGATTCCACATTTAGAGATAAGTTGAATTTTATCTCGAAGTTCCGGTTGTAACTTTAAAGCCGCTCCAAATAATGCCTCACAGGAATAATCTCCATAGATATCTGCATGATCAAAAGTGGTTACACCTAAATTCACACATTCATTCAAAAGCGATAGTAACTCGTTATTAGTTAAACCCCATTCAGATAAACGCCATTGGCCATGTATAATAGGCGAAACTTCTAAATCTTCAGAAAGTGTTACTTTATTTAGAGTATCATATAATTTCATTGCTTGCTTAATTTTTATTTGTAGGTTCTAAATCATATTTCAATACATCTTCTAAGTCGTCAAAATTAGTAACTACTTTTAAAACTTTTCCATCTTTACCGAGTATGATGTGGGTAGGATAGTATGTAATTTTAAGATCGTATTTTAAAAAATCTTCCTGATCTGGTATCACGCTATAGCTTAAAGGACGTTTGATTAAGAATTCCTTCAGTTCATCTTCTGTATCCAGAGCCAGGCTAATAAATTTAATATCAGCATGATCTTTATAATTTTCAACAAGTTCGTTTAGATCTGGAAATTCCTTGATACAAGCGTAACAATTAATGAACCAACATTTTATCACTAAGATCTTGCCTTTTGTATTTTTGCTGGTATAATTGTTATTCTGAAGATCTGTCCATTTAAAATTTGGAAATTCTGCTCCTTCCATTTTAAAGAACTTTAGTTCTGTAATAGCATGAGATGTAATGGTTTGATTTATACTTATTGGAGCATTCTTATTTATTTTGAATATTTTATAATATATCAAATCGTCTTTAGACTCCAATTCAACTGGAATATAGTTTCCTGAGGTTAATGTCTTCAAGAACTCCTCTTTACTTATTCTTTTAGAATCCTGATCTAATGGAATGAAGTTACCAGCCAGTCTAATGGCATTAGATTGGTAATTCCACCAGGTAATAAAATCTTTTTGGAGAAGATCCGTATCTGTTTTGGGTTTTAATGAGATAGTTTTATCGTTACAACTCAAAAGGCTAAAAGAGACCAGTATAATCGTAATAATAGAAGTTAAGAAACGGTGCATAAAGGTTGGATAATACTAAAAATTTAGAGGTACTAATTTAAATTTTATTTTTGATAAAGCTCTATTGGAAGACCATCAGGATCAAAGAAGAATAGGAAATCTTTTCCTGTAATCTCATCTCTTCTAACTTTTTCATGATCAACTTTTAGTTTTTCTAATTTTGCTTTTTCTAAAATTAGATTGTCAACTTCAAAAGCTAAATGGCGTAGCCCCGTGGCTTCAGGTTTTGTTGGTCTATTCGGTGTGTTGGGAAAGGAGAAAAGTTCAATAATGTAATTACTTCCTAGGGCCAAGTCTAATTTATAAGATTCTCTTTCCTTTCTAAAGACTTCATTTAAAATCTGAAATCCTAGAATTTCTGTGTAAAAAGTTTTGGATCTTTCGTAATCTGAGCAGATTATCGCTACATGATGAACTTTATTTAAGCTAAGCATATTTATAATTGTGAATAAAATTTTTCATATTATTTTCTTTCAAATCTAACCTTGCGTATTCCAAAATTAGTATCCCATTCTTTTATATATTTAAACCCATTTTTCTCATACAATTTAATTGCCGGAATATTATCTACCCCGGTTTCTACGGTATGAATAGGCGTATGATACGTTTCTAAAACATGATCTATCAATTTTTGTGCAATCCCCTGTCTAAAATATTGCGGAACTACTACCATACTTTGGAGATGAGTACTTCCATCAAATTTCCTAATTTCAGTCACAGCCACAAGTTCCTGATGCTTCCAATATCCATAGAAATCTGTGTCATCTTTTATAAAGTCTGCTACCTGTCTCTTTAAAGGAGGAAACTCCTTCGCTTTTAACAATTGCGCTTCTACAACATAAGATTCTTGAAACACTTTATAAATTAAAGCGGCAATATCTTTATTTCTATGGTTTAATAGTTCTATCATTTTGCTATAGATCTAGTGATTTTTAAGATTTCAGGTGAAGTTCGTATTTTGCAAAAGTTTCCAATATAAATGCTTTTTTCCATTAATTATGTAAACTTACTACTTTCGTGATCTTCCAATCTGCTTCGATTTTTCTCCAAAAAATGATAAACTTACTAGGCTTGGATATCGCATCTGGCTCTTTGCTATTATAGAATTTGTGGTATCCAATTTCTACAGCGCCAAAATCTTTAATAGGATATACTTCCATACTTCCAGAAAGTATTGTTCTGGTAACTTTTCCACATATATTTTTCTCTGTGCCTTCTATTAGAGCTTCTTTAGAAGTCATCAATCCTCCCTTATCATGGAAAAATTCAATATCTTCTGAATATATCTCAGATTGCAGTTGAAGATCACAAGTATTATAAGCTTTGAAAAATTTGGTATCCATCGCCTCAATTTCATTGTAAAGATCTATATCTACGGGCTCATATTTTTTTAAATCTGAGATACTTGATTTTTTGATTTTACATGAAAAGATCATTAATAAAAAACAAATAGAAAGAAAGTAAGTGCAATGATTTTTAATGTTTATCATAAGTTATGCGTTTTTGAAAGATGCTGTTAACTACCTAATTCTTTTCATTAACAGAATATTTCTATTCTTTTTTTAACTCCTGAATGTTTTTAGATTCAAACCAATTTTTACCATCTATGTTTAATTGAACAGTATTTAGCAGATATCTTCTCGTAGATAACGGTATATCAAAAGCTTCATCCATTTCTCTATTAACATTAGATATATACCCTAATTTCAAATTCTCGTCAGCAAAAATTCTAAACACAATGGTCTCATCAATTTTAAATGGATGATTTCTAATAATTTTCTTGATCTCAACTTTGATGTTCGAAAATTCTGTTTTGTTGGATTCTACATAAACCTGCTTGTTTGAATTGATAAATACATTTATATAAAACGTAGATTTATTTATCGCATTATTTTGAGAGAATAGTGGAAAACTTAAAAGAATGCTAACAGCAAGAAGGAAGATATTTTTGAGCATAGACCGAGTTTAAAATTTTAGTGTTGAATTATATAATTTGGATCGAGATCTCGATCCTATTGATTATCATCTATTCTTCATGAAATTAGTCAATTTATGATTTGCATTCTCTTGAATTTTTCTTCTAAGAAATCCGGTCCACCCTAGAAAAAATCCGCTTACTCCTAATGCCTGGATAGCCCACTTATAAGTATTAAATGAATCTGTATGCCGATAGATCTTTCCGTCTTTAAATTCAAATGTAGCAGAGACATTATTTATAACCTTTCTTTTCTTTGGTCCGAAATTATAGGAAGCTCTCCAGTGAACCCTTCCATTTTTATCATTAACCTCAATTATGTTATGCGCTATTTTAAGTTCACTTTCTTTTCTGCTTAACAGCATTTGCCACATAGCTTTTACTTTAGCTCCTTGTAATTCCCCAAATGCAGGATCTCTGAAGATAATGTCTTCATGGTAACAAGAGTTCATCCCTGCTGCATCATTTTTAGAGAATGAGCTATAGAATTTTTCTAATAGTGCTGTTTCTTTCATAGCTTTCAAAATACTTTAATAAATCTAATAAATATATGATTTCTCAGTCTGCATTTAAATGTTCCTTTTCTTTAATAGCGCAATTAATCCCACTATTGGTCCTAGGGCTAAGATCATATAAATCAAATTTGTATTAAACTGATAATTTAGATATGATAATAATTGTATACTGCCAATGGTTATAAGAAATCCTATGCAATTTACAATTGTTAGAGCTGTTCCTTTTACTTTTACAGGAGCCTGCTGAGCAACTAATGTTGAAAAAAGTGGTGAATCTGCCACTACCATAAACCCCCAA